>DAOVLG010000028.1 GCA_030631385.1 Candidatus Coatesiibacteriota bacterium
AGCCGGAAGACGCCGTGGTGGGCATGGCGGTGGTCGATCCCGACGGCGAGACGTACTCCGAGATTCTGGTCGCCACGGCCAACGGCTACGGAAAACGTACACCGGTGGAGGGTTACCCGCTCAAGAACCGGGGCGGCCTCGGCGTCATCAACATCAAGACCACCCTGCGCAACGGCCCGGTGGTCTCGATGCGCCTCATCCGGGGCGACGAGGAGCTGCTCTTGATCTCCGAGAACGGCATGATCATCCGCTACCCGGCCAGCGAGATCTCCGTCATGGGGCGCAACACCCAGGGCGTGCGGATGATGCGCCTCCAGGAGGGGGATGTCCTCTCGGCGGTGGCGATCCTGGTCGAGGAGGAGGCGTAGGCGGAGGGGGTGGGGTCGTCGTGTGGAAAAACGGGTGGGCACGGAGGCCCGCCCTACGACCGTCGAATGCTAACGGTCATCAAACGTAAGATGTAGGGCGGCCCCTCTGCGGGTAGCCGCGGCGAGAGGGTCTGGAGACCCTCCCCTCCGAGTAGAGCGTGAACTGTTCGTCACCCTCGTAGGGGCCGACCTTTAGGTCGGCCCGCGGGCGGGTCTAAAGACCCGCCCCTACATCATCGCAACCGGGGGTGAGGGCTTCCTTTAATACCCCCGCTCGGGGTCCACGGCGTTGATCAGCTCCCGCCCGGTCAGATACCGCCGCAGATTCTCCGTAAAGAGCCCGGTGACGCCGGTGAACATATCCTCGGTCAGGCCGGCCACGTGGGGGGTGATCAAGAGATTTGGGGCCGTCCACAGGGTGGAGTCGGCGGGGAGCGGTTCGGTGGCCAGGACGTCAACCGCCGCCGCCGCCAGGCGTCCCTTAACCAGGGCTCCAATCAACGCCTCCTCGTCCACCGTCACGCCCCGGCCGACGCTCACTAGAAGCGCTCCCCGTTTGAATGCGCTCAGCCTCTGTTCGTTCAACCATCGGCGTGTTTTTTTCGTCTCCGGGAGACAGTTGATGACGAAATCGGCGCCGCCGAGCATCTCCCGCCAGTCGCCGGCGCCGAAGACCCGGCTCGCCTCGCGCACCAGCCTCGGCCGTTTCACCAACGCCCAGATCTCCACCCCGAAGCCGGCCAGACGCCGGCCGATCTCCACCCCGATACTGCCGAAGCCGAGGATCGCCGCCCGTTTTCCCGCCAGACGTTTCTGTTTGTAGGCCACGGCGTCGGGTTCCCACCGGCCCTCGTGCTGTTTGCAGACCACCTCGGGCAGCCTGCGGGCCAGGGCCAACAACAGGGCGACGGCGTGCTCCGCCACCGCCACCGAGTGCACCCCCCGGGCGTTGGTCAAGAGTATTCCGCGCTCGGTTATCGCCCGGACGGGAACGTGTTCTATCCCAGCCGACGCAAGCTGGATCCACCGCAGCTTTTCAGCGTGCTCGAGCCGCTCGGGGGTGATGTTCCAGCCGAACAGGATCTCCGCGCCTCGTAGCTCCTCCTCGAAATGTTCCTTATCCCGGCTGGGGATTACGATGATGTCCGGTTCGCCGTCCGAGTCCAGGTCGGCGCCGCCGGTCCGGGCCACCGCCTGTTTGATGTCCGACGCCACATCGCGCTGGCGCTCCCAGTCGCGGCTCACGAAGACCAGTATGCGCACGGGCCGCCTCCATGGTCGTGAAGGTTAAGGCTTCTCCGTCGTGGGTCCTACGTCCTCCGGCTCCGGGGGGAGGACCGTCCACAGCGGAACCACGTCCGAGCGGTTGAGCGCCACCGCCAGGTTGCCCGGACCAGCCGCCACCACCTGCTTGGGTTCGTAGCCGCCGGCGCGCAGGCTCAGCGTAACCGGGTAGAGCGCTTTGGGAATCTCGATTGAAAAGCGGCCGTCGGGTCCCGACTCGGCGTCGTATTTCGCCGGGTCGTATCCCTCGGGAAGGCTGATCGGCCAGACGGTCACCTCGACGCCGGGCAGCGGGGTGTTCGTCACCGCGTCGTATGTCCGCCCCAAAAGCGGTTCCACACTCGGCAGGGAGCAGATGATGACCGCAGCCACCGCCGCCGCCAGACCCAGGCTGAACCAGAGTAATAACCTGTACCAGGGCTGGTCTAACCGCATTCCGGCCCCGACATGTCCGGCTTTTCGAAAAAGAGCGTGTACCTGATGAGGTTCCCGGTCCTTTTGACGAACCCGAATCCCGCTTGCTCCGCCCAGCCGATGAGGGTCTTCGTGAGCGGATAGTCCGGGTCCAGGATGCGCTCGGTGAGGGCCAGTTTCCCGCCGGGAACCAGCACGCGGCGGAACTCTCGCATCGCCCGGACCGGCTCCGGGATCTCGCCGATCACCGTTATCATGTAAATGAGGTCGAAGGCGCCGTCGGCGAAGGGCAGGTCGTACACGTCGGCGACGCGGACCTCGAGGTTCGTTATCCCCTCCTTCTCGCTCCTCCGCTTCAGCCGCCCTACAATCTCCTCCTGGATGTCCACGGCGATTAGTTTGCCGGCTTCGCCGACCCTCCGCGCCGCGGCCAGGGTGTAGGTGCCGTGGCCCGGTCCGACCTCCAATACGCGCATCCCCTCTTCCACGCCCAGCGCCGCCGCCACCCGGTCCGGGGAATGCATGAGCCGCCGGAGGGGATTGTCTATGACCGACGCAAACCAGTGCGGCATGGGCCTTCTATGGGCGTGCCGGAATACGCGGGCGATGGTGTGCCCGATGAGCCCGACCAAGATCAGGCCGACGAGGACCTGGAGCGAAACGATGAGCCAAGGTGGCATGGTTAGCTAACTTCCAGAGCACTTTGAATAAATATGCTA
Organism: Candidatus Coatesiibacteriota bacterium; assembly: GCA_030631385.1. Taxonomy (GTDB): domain Bacteria; phylum RBG-13-66-14; class RBG-13-66-14; order RBG-13-66-14; family RBG-13-66-14; genus RBG-13-66-14. Next base: position 2,786 of record DAOVLG010000028.1, read on the forward strand.
GCTGCCGTAGGGGCGGGGCTCTGTCCCCGCCCGCGGGCGACTTGCTCAGGAATGCGAGGACGTCACATCTCTTCGTCTATTGGGATGAATATCTTTTTGAGTGGGATTTTTCTCTGAAATTCGTGATTAAGCTTTTCGTAGCTTTCAAGCAAGAGCTTGGTAAAACTCTGTCGATCTAAAAGTGTTAAGGGCCTGTTTGATCTTTCGGCTTCATAGAAAGCGTCTTTTGTATAACCGCCAAATGAGACGAAAAGGCCTTTATCTTCAGCCTGAAGGGTACCGATAAAGCTTCGCATTGTCTCGCCCCCTACAGTACCTTCCCACTTTTTCACTTGGACTTTTATTCTAGGTTGCTCGAGGTGAAGGGGATCAGGACTGGCGATGATGTCTACACCTCGATCCGGCCCGGTTTTACTTTGGGTTGCATGATAGCCCATTGCTCGGATTACGGCGGTTACAAGTGATTCAAACTCTTGACCACTAAGACGAGCTAATAGATCTCCAATCAACTCATCTGATCTGGCTTCGACATCTTCGTAGAACGAACTTGTTGATTCTTCAATAGTTTCGTCAGGGATTTCTACTAAAACCTCCCCCTTGACAGCGGCAATCAGTTCGGGGAGGAGTTTTGTAATCTCAAAAAGTGTTTTTATTGCGCCGAGTGTGTTTCTTGCAGGTTGTGATAACACGTCTCGGTCTATCCGTTCCCATTTACTCACTCGGCGCACACTAAAATAGCCTCCGTTCTCTTCATCCGTTTCAATTAAGTCTGGATTGTATTCATAGCCCCCGACAACCTTGCCTAATAGGTATTCACGGCTATTCGGAAGGTATGTCATTATGTAATCACCAGGTTCAATCTCATGTATAAACCGCCAAATTTGCCCCGACGATATGGCAATCTGTAGTTTAGTAAAGTCTGGATATTGCTGTCTTAGCAAAGATTTCAGTTCATCGGTGGTTTTAATGCCAGATAAATCACTTCTAAGCCAACCGATCGCAACGATTTTCTTTTCTTCAAACTGATCGGCTAAAAAGGCATTCTCTCCGGCCCTCACCATCCACGCGCGTTTAGCCATTTTTATTACCTTCCTTCTTGTGGCTCCATCTCAGCGGGCGACCGCGGAGGGTCGCCCCTACGAAAGACCGCGAATTCCGTAGGGGTATCGATTTATACGTGTTTATCCGGTTTCTTGAGGGTGAAGTTGACCTCGTAGAGCATCAGGTCTACGTTGTTCGCGTTCTTCAGCGCGTAGCGCAGCTTCGGCGTGTCCTCCTGGCAGATGATCAGCCCCTTCACCGGTACGGTTTCATCGGCCAGGTTCTCCTGCACCCAGCCCATGTAGCGCAGCACCTGCCCGATGGTCGCGTCCTCGGTCTGCCCGCGCTTGAGCTCAACGACCAGCCAGCCTTTTTCATCTTTAGCAGTACAGAGTAGATCAATCCTCCCGATGTCGGTTCCGTATTCGACCCCGACCAGCTCACCATCCTCTTCCAGGATTTCCCATTCCCCGCTCAAATCCGTATGCATCCAGTTATCAACCAGAAAATCCTGGAGGTGTCTCTCAAGGCCAAAGGTTGGTGAATGATAGCTCTCCTGAAGCGGAATCCTCTCTTCTCCCGGACGCTCGGCTTCTTCTGCAACTACCAGGAGATGCCAAAGTATGTCCAGCGTCCACAGATCAATATTTAACTCATCTTTGAGCTCAAGTAAAACATCGTTGAGCTTCATGTAGCGGCTTCCGAAGCTCTCTCCCCGCTCAAAGGCGGGAAAGATGCCGAGCCGCTTCATCCCCCTTTCAGACTTCCCGTTCCAGACGCCGTATCTATCGGGGTAAACGACCAAGAGAATTGCCGTCATCAGGGCTCTTCCCAACCCGGTTACCTTATGCTTCTTATCCTCTTGGATCTTATTCAATCGTTCAATCAGCGGTGCTTCTTCGTCAACCAACAGGCTCAGGGTGCTCTTCAGCTTTTTGAACTCATTGAGGAGAAGCCCCTTTTTCCGATAAAGACCGGTCCAGTGACGGTTATTGTCGAGGTAGAGGAAGCTGGTGAAATCGTCCTCTTTGATGTACTTGACCGCAGGCGGTGAGAAAATCGGCTGGTATCTATCCAAAACCATTTTCTTTGATTGCTCAATGAGAAGTCCCTCTTCGTTTTCCTTCAATAACGGGATCAACCCCTTGAGACGCGCCACGGCTTCTTCCCAATTACCTGTTTTCACCGGTGTTCTCCTTCTTGTGGCTCCAGCGGAGGCAGGCCTCGACGAAGCGGTCCAGGTCGCCGTCCAGGAAGGCGTCCACGTTCGAGGTCTCCACGCCGGTGCGGGTGTCCTTCACCATTCGGTACGGGTGGAGGACGTAGTTGCGAATCTGTGAGCCCCAGGCGATGTCGCGCTTGGCGGCCTTGGAGTCGGCGATCTCCTCCTGGCGCAGTCGGCGGTAGTGGTCGGCCAGCCGCGCCCGTAAAACGCGCATGGCATACTCCTTGTTGTACTTCTGGCTGCGCTCGTTCTGGCAGCTCACCGTGATGCCGGTGGGGAGGTGGGTGATGCGCACGGCTGAATCGGTGGTGTTCACCGACTGCCCCCCGTGTCCCGAGGAGCGGAAGACGTCCACGCGCAGGTCGCCTGCGTCAATCTCGACCTCGACGTCGGTGTCCAGGTCGGGGTAGGCGTAGAGTGCGGCGAAGGAGGTGTGGCGGCGGTGGTTGGCGTCGAAAGGGGACAGACGCACCAGGCGGTGGACGCCCACCTCGCCTTTCAGGCGTCCGAAGACCAGGGGGCCGCGCACGGCCAGGGTGGCCGACTTTATCCCCGCCTCGTCGCCGGACGTTATCTCCAGAAGCTCCACCTTCCAGCCCCGGCGCTGGAAGTAGCGGGTGTACATGCGCAGGAGCATCTCGGCCCAGTCGGCGGACTCGGTTCCGCCGGCCCCGGGGTGCAGCTCGACGATGGCGTCCTCGTCGTCGTACGGACCGGAGAGGAGCAGCTCGGAGGTGAGGGAGAGGGCCCGGTCGGTCAGGCGTTCGAGCTCGGCGACAACCTGTTCCAGCTCCCCGGAGTCCCCCTCACTCAGTGCCATTCCGCCCAGCTCCTCGAGGTCGGCCAGCTCGTCCTTGAACCCATCGGCTTTTTCGAGCGCCTGGCCCAGTCGGGTGGCCTCGGCGGCGAGCTTCCCGGCCTTTGGGGGGTCGTCCCAGAAGCCGGCTTTACCCATCAGCCGGTTCAGCTCCTCGAGCCGTCCGCGCTTGGCCTCCGGGTCAAAGGCACCCCCAGAGGTCGGCGACGGCGGCGGTTGCGCGTTCCAGTACGTCGTGGTAATCGGGCATGTCGGTCCTTGCGGTTTTGAAAAATCAATTATATCACGCCCGCTTTACCGTGGGGCCTCCCGCCCTGTATAATGAGCATTTGAGTTTACACCTCAGAATCCGAGGTTTCCGATGAGCGACGTATCCGGCCTGCGCGACGAGGCCGTCGGGCTGCTCTCGGCCCTGATCCGTTTCGACACCACCAACCCGCCGGGTAATGAGCTCGAATGCGCCCGTTTCCTCGCCGACTGGCTGACCGAGCGGGGCCTCTCCGCCGAGGTTATCGAGAGCGGGGCCGGACGGGGGAACGTCACGGCCCTGGTGCCGGGAGACGAAAAAAAGAAGCCGCTTCTGATCCTGGGGCACCTGGACGTGGTGCCGGCGGGAGATTTAACCAAGTGGCGCCGGGACCCCTTCGGGGGCGAGATCGCCGAGGGCTGCGTCTGGGGACGGGGGGCCATTGACTGCAAGGGCGTGGTGGCGGCCCAGGCGGTGGCCCTGGCTGAACTTACCCGGATCGGCAACGAGGGGGAGCGGCCGGTGCGCTTTTTAGCCACGGCCGACGAGGAGGTGGGCGGCAAGGCCGGGATCGGCTGGATTCTCCAGAACCGCCCCGAGCTGGCCGACTGCTGGGCCTCGATCACCGAGGGAGGCGGTGAGGTCTACATCATGGGCCAGAGGCGGTTCGCCTCCTTCATGGTGGGGGAGAAGGGGCAGCTTAGATTACGCTTCACCATCCAGGGCACCCAGGGGCACGCCGCGGTACCCTTGAACGATCAGGCAATGTACGTTCTGGGTGAGGTCCTGCGCCGGTTGGAAAAACTGGAGCCCGAGTACCGGGTGATCCCGTCAAACCGTGAGCTGCTGGACCAGGTGCTGAGCGGGAGCGGCCTGGAGCGGAAATACACGCGTAGATTGGAGCGGGGGGACGGACGGGCCTGGTCGAAGTTCCTGAATCTGGCGGGCGGGATGGCCGTCCGGATGCCCCAGATTGTCAGGGCGATCTACACCGACACCCTTTCCCCGACCATGGTCGAGGGCAGCGATAAGATCAACGTCATCCCCGGCGAGGTGATCCTTAATTGCGATTGCCGCCTCTTGCCCGGTAGCGAGCCCGAGGACAAGCTGGCCAAGATAAAAAAACTGGTCGCCGATCTGCCCGTGGAGGTGACGGTAGAGAACGCCCACTCCGCCAGCATCTCGTCCCTGGATCATCCGGTGGTTGAAACCGTGCGCAGACTCCTGCCGGAGTGGGAAGACGGACTCGAACTTCTCCCAACCATCTGCCTGGGCGGGACCGACTCGCGCCAGCTCCGCTGGGCGGGCTACGAGGCTTACGGGTACGTTCCGTTCCCCTCGGAGCCGAATCTTAAGGACATGCCGTCCCGGGTGCACGGGGTGGACGAGCGGCTTGAGCTGGAAATAGTGGGGGAGATAACCAGAAGGACCCTGGATCTGGTCCGGGAGCTGCGGCGGCGGTAGGCGTTGGTTTATCGCGAGCAACGATGTAGGGACGGGTCTTTAGACCCGTCCGCTTTTTTACCCCTCTCCCTAACCCTCTCCCCAAAGGGGCGAGGGGACATAAGGTAGCCCTCACCCCCGACCCCCCTCCCACAGGGAGAGGGGAGCCGCCGCGGTGGGGGTTACTTTAATTGAACGGCGGCGACGCGATCCCGGCCGGCCAGGTCCTTCCTTATTTCAACCCGTTCAGCCTCGGCCAGTACCTCGAACAGCCGGCGCACGGCTCCACCCTGATCCGCGCCGATCTCGAGAAGCGCCCATCCCCCCGGTTTGACCAACCTCCGCACCGGTTCGGTGAGTTTTTTGTAGAAGCCGAGGCCGTCGCTCCCGCCGTCCAGGGCGGCGCGGGGGTCGTGATCGCGCACCTCGGGCTCGAGGTTGCCGATGTCCGGGGTACGGATGTATGGCGGGTTGCAGCAGAGGAGTTCCGCCGGTTCCGTCAGGTCCTCGGCGAGATTCGCCCGGATTGCCGTGACCCTGTTTTCCAGTCCGTTCAGCGCCGCGTTTTCCCCGGTCAGCTCGACGGCCTCTTTAAAGATGTCGGTGGCGATTATGCGGAGGTTCGGCCGGTTGGCGGCCAGGGCGCAGGCGATGTTGCCGATCCCGCAGCCGAGGTCGTAGGCCAGGCCGCCTTCCTTCGGCGCCAGTTCGATGGCCCACTCGACGAGGACCTCGGTCTCGGGCCGGGGGATGAAGACGCCGGGGCGGACCTTGAACCTCAGGCCGTAGAACCCGGTCTCGCCGAGGATGAGCTGGAGCGGCTCCCGGCGGGCGCGCCGCTCCACGTCGGCCAGAAAGCGCCGAAGCATTTCTTCTGTATGGGTCTCTCCCCTAAGATAAAGCTCGTGGCGCTCCAGGCCCAGGTGGTGGGCCAGGAGAAGCCCGGCGTCCCGCTTTGGCGAAGCGACACCGGCCTCCCTCAGTTCCTTTTCGGCGGCCCGGAGAATCTGGTGGAGATCAATCGCAGGATTCATTGTTTTCACTGACTAGAATACAAAAAGGCGGCCGATTAGACAGCCCTTTTAAATGTTGAGCTATTTTTCGTTCAGTTTTTTTAACTCACCGTGGATTTGAAAAAGGAGGAGGAAGGTTTCGCAGAAGATGCGCCAAACAAAGGGGCCAAGGAGCATAATAAGTAGGCTAATCCAGTTGAAATACCAACCTAACCAAGAAAAAAACGTGTAAGCGCCGTAAACAAAAGCACCCACTGCGCCTATCCAGAAGAGGACCTTGATGATAACGGGCGTTATCATCGTACGGAAGTTTGCGAAATCGTTGAAAGTAGGCATTTTTTCTCCTTCATAATTTAGGGCGGCCCGCTGGGCCGCCCTAGCTCAAAAACGCGAGTCTAGCCTAGAAAAGCCAAGCTGCCCACTGGAATCCTTCTCCAAAGATGCCAAAATTAGCAAGCAGCCAGAAAAGACCTACGAGAATGCCGATGATGCCCAATATGCCCTGGAAGGGCGAGATCTTCTTAAATAAGTTCTCGCCTTTTTCACCCAGGAACTTGGCAATCAGGCTGAATCCCAGCAGGAAGCCGAGGAGTATCATGACGATTGCGGTTGCAAACCCCACAATACCAGCCAAACCCGCACCAAGCCAGGCAAAAGCGCTAAGAAGCTTGATAATTCCCCACACTAAAAGGACAATGCCGATAATACCCTGGTAGGGGCTTATCTTGCCGATGATGTCGGCTGCTTCCGGCTTCTTCTTGATGATCAGGCTCGCGGCGCCAAGCACACCACCGACGATCAGTGCAAGATAGGTAATCCAGTACATAAAACGCCTCCAACTTTTAGGGTTCGTGCACGAAAGAAATGAAGTGCGTGTGTCGTTCGCTACAGAAATCTGTAGTATTTATCAGTGCACACTACCCTAAATGCAGTTATCAGTGTATCAGATATGATAAACGAAAGGCAATCTTTTTTTTCCTCCTGGTTGCAGTACGCAATTATCCAAGACTGTCCCTTTCTACGCGCAAGATGGTGGATAACGGTGTAGACGGGGCAGGTCCTAAAGACAACCAGAGGGTAACAGAACGTGGGGCCCGAGGCAACCCTTTTTCTCTTTGTGGTCCAATGCCGCGCGGACGGGCGGGATTCCGCGAACCGTGGGCGCCCCTTTGACACGGTCCGCCGGTTTTTCTAGAATCCGACCCAGGTCATAAACCGCAACCCTGGAGGGGCGATGAAGAGGATCATTCTGCCGATCCTGGCGGTCCTAATGCTGGTGCTGGCCTGCGGCGAGGGCAAGGGCCCGGAGCAGGTCGTAGACAACTTCCTTACTGCCTGCAAGGACAAGGACAAGGAGGCCGCCCTCGTAACCATTTACTCCGGGACCGAGGAGACCGGCGTCCAGGAGTATTTCCACGAACTGTGGAGCGATCTTGAATCGGACGATGTAGCCGTTGAGGGCTGGACCGAGCCCGAGGTCGTGGAAACCGAGGAGGTCAACGAGGAGGGGGTGGACGTTACGGAGGTCGCCTGGGTCGAGACCGACGTCACCGTCGACGAGGGGGGCGAAGAGGACACCGATACGGTCGGGTTCGAGGTGGTCCGAACCGAGCACGGCTGGTTCATCTTCGATATGGACTAGGCCGAGTGTGATTTGGCTCTGAATGTAGGGCGGCCCCTCTGCGGGCCGCCGTTTAGTTTATTAACCGCCCCCCTCCCCGGCCCTCCCCCCAGAGGGGGGAGGGGGAATAAGCCAGCCCTCACTCCGGCCCGTGAGCGACTGCTCCTCCCCAGAGGGGAGAGGGGGGATATGGCAACCCTCACCCTATCTCAATCCCCGGCAAGGGCGACGGCCGGTGAGAAGGAGCCGTCGAAACGGCCGAGGCGGAAGGTCCGCCCGTCGGTCTCCAGGACGCAGGCGCCCCGCAAGCCGACGTCGTACAGCCAGCAGCCCGAGTCGGCCAACCGCCAGCGCACCTCGTCCGCCAGGAGTCCGCGATCCGGGAAGACCACCCCGTGTCCGGGCCTGAGCGCCGTTAAGAGGTCCGGCGTGGTGCTGGTGGCCGAGCCGTGGTGGGCCACCTTCAAAACGTCTATCTCCGTGGGTTCCCAGCGGTCCAGCAGCGCCCGTTCGCCGGCGCCCTCAAGATCGCCGGTGAAGAGCGCCTCGAAGTCGCCGTAGCGCAGGAGCAGAACCAGCGAGGCGTCGTTGGGCTCCCCGCCCGGGTGGGGGCGGTCGGAGTTCGAGAGGACGGTTATCTCCAGCTTCCCGTCTCGCGTGGGTATCGGTTCCCCGAAGCCGGGCAGGCACACCTCGGCCCCGGAGAGTTTTTCCGTCAGGAGGTAACGCAGGTATGCCTCGGTGACGAGATAGTCCGGCGGGCGGTAGACCCGCCCCACCTCGCACCGGTGAAACAGGGGGGTGAGACCCGAGCAGTGGTCGGCGTTGGGATGGCTCAGACAGACCGTGTCTATCTCTTTGATGCCCCGTCTTCGCAGGTATTCTGCCACCGGCTCGGCGGTGTCCATTCCGCCGTCTATGACGATCCGGTCGCCCGCCGGGCTCTCGATGAAGATCGCGTCGCCGCGGGTCACCGAGAAGAAGGTGATCCGCAACC
>DAOVLG010000114.1 GCA_030631385.1 Candidatus Coatesiibacteriota bacterium
ATTTGATAATCATTTCCCGCGAACGATGCTTTATTTCACCATTGAAAACAGGTAGGAGGGCGGGGTTTCCTAACCCCGCCGCCGCTTTGCGGTTATTATGGCTTTTTCGGCGGGGATTGGATCCCCGCCCTACCTCTTTACTTTGCGGAGTTCCAGTTGGTCCAGATAAGGGTTGTGATCCCTTTTTAATACTCCGGTTGTCCGTCTAATATTCAGTCGTCGAATCTCCGATGACCCTTTTCAGGATCAGAATACCGCTGATGATCAGGGCCAGACCGATCCAGCCGGGCATCGAGGTCCAGAAGCCGATCCAGAGCGGCAGCCCTTGAAACGTGCAGCCTAAGAAGCTCGCCAGACCGATCAGCGTCAGGATAGAGCCGGAGATGAAGAACTTGACGGCCCGCTCCTTGGGTGTTTTTTGTTTCTTCTCGATATCGGTCAACCAGTCGGGCGGCGTGATGCCCTGGCGAAGCGCCTCCATCCTCTCCTCGTGGATAAGCTTCTTCCGCCGGAAATCCAGCCAGATGGCGAGCATACCGATGCCGATCCCCATGAAGACCGCCGTGAATCCTACCAAATCCATGTCCGCTCCCGTCCCCGGTGTAGATAACCGTTCACCCCCTTAGACACACCCCGCGGAAGAACGGTTTCACCTTGACGATATTACCACAGCATCCTAGTATTGTTTTGTAGGATAATGATTTCGGTGAAACCGGTCGAGGGTTGCGTGTATCTTACATAATGGAAGTCGCCCTGCATGGACAGAGATCGAGAACAGGAACTAATCAGGGAGGCGATAGAGGGCGATGAACGGGCATTCGCCGAACTGGTGCACGCGACACAGGACTTGGTATACACATGCTGTCTAAGGGTTTTACGCAATCCCCAACGGGCCGAGGAAGCGGCGAACGAGGCCTACTTACGGGCGTGGCGTGGATTGGCCGGATACCGATTCCAGGCCAGATTCTCCAGTTGGATGTTCCGCATCGCTCACAACGCCGCGGTGAGGATGGCGACGAAGCGGCGCCTGGATACGGTCTCGACCGATGACGAGGAGCACCCCGGTCTGGCATCGGTGGCCCGGGAGGAGCCGACGGTCGAGCGGAAGTTGGAAGCCGAAGGCGAACTGGCGATCATCCGCGAGCTTATGAACGAGCTGCCCGAGAATCAGCGCAAGGCTCTCGAGCTCGCTTATCTGGAGGGGATCGAATACCGGGACGCCGCCGCAGCTCTGGGCTGCCCGGTGGCCACCCTGAAGACCTGGGTTCACCGGGGGAGGAAGAAACTGCGGGAGCTCTACATCGAGCGGATGGGGGAGTCGTACTGAGGTTGTCGACAACGCCGATTTGGGTTAAGCTGTGTAAGGAATGACGATGGATTCAGAAGAGCCGAGAGACCTGATTGACCGTTGGGCGGCGGGGGAGCTGTCCCCCGACCGGCGGGAGGCCTTTGTCCGGGCCATCCAGAGCGCACAGCGGGCGGTCGAGGGCGTGAAAGAGAAACTGGAGCGCATTGAAGGGTCGGTTTCTGACCGTGTCGAGGAAGCCGTCGGGAAAGCCTTGTCTGGACTACAAAAGCTGGACGTACCCGGAATCGAAGAAAGGGTAAGACGGGCCACCGAGAGGGTGGGTGAGAGGCTCGCCGAGGGTCGGGAGAAGCTTAGGCGTAAGCTCAGCCTGCTGGATGAGCTGGACATCGCCCGGCTGATCGAACAGAGGTTGAAGTCGGCGGTGATGGTCAACGCACCGCGGAATCTGGGAGCCAGCGTTTTAGAAAGCGTGCACAGAGAGGGGCGTCGCACGGTTGTTATTCCGCGCATGCGCCGATCTATCCTGCCCAGCGTGCTTACGGGCTTCGGTATCCTGGTGGCCCTCGCGGCGGTCGCTCTTCTGGTTCCTCCCCTCTTCGGCCTCGATCTCGGTTTGGATCCGGCGAATATCGAGCCGCCCGACTGGTTCAACTGGGCGGCCATCGGCTTTGCCGCGCTTTTCGGCGGCGGGTTGATGCTGAGAACCCTGCTGCACTTTAAAAGCGATCCGGCGTTTCAGAGTGTAAGGAATAAATAGAGGGTGAGGTGTGGACGGGGATCTTCTACCCGACGGGAATCGCGAGGTCAGCGTTTTTTTCACCGACCTGGGGGGTACGCCGAGCTGACCGAGGTGAGCCGCTTCGGGTGGCTGTTTACGTGGCGTCGGGACCCGCCGAGGTGCGCACCTTCAACGCCGGTGGCCACACCGCCACCACGGTGATCGGCCGAACCGTCAACCGCGCCGGCAGGGCGATGCGAAGAGCGGTGTACGGTGCGCTCATGGACGCTGATCTTGGATAGAACCGCTGGAGACTGGAATCCCCGCTCAGGCGGGGCTTTTTTATCGGATCGCTTGCCGGTTTCGGAACAACTTATCGGTTTGTGGCATTTTGAAAAAGAACCTTTGAGGTGACTAAAACCAGCGGATTAGTTTTTTACACGAGCGGCGCGTTTGGTGTCTCTATCTAACTCAAGAGGATTCAATAAAATATGACAAGCGTGAACGTCTCGTGATTCGTCATCGGGAAACAGTTTCCTCGTTGCTGTTCAAAAGACTCACCCTGTTGCCCGCCACATTGAAAAATCTGATAAGTGCGCTTGCATCTTCTCTTGGTTGCTTGTAAAAGCAAGGGATAAGAGGTTCGGTTGGTACGATAAGGAAAGCTGATCCCTTTTTTATTGATTTGACGGGCTCGGCGGGGTGGGATAGTATACAATCATGCTCAACCGGTCCCGAATAGACAGACCCTACGGTGTGGGCGAGCTGACCTCCCTGATCAAGGGCACCCTTGAGGAATACTACTCCGGGGTCTGGGTGACCGGTGAGCTGACCGATGTGAAGCTGACCCGGAGCGGCCACCTGTACTTCCGCCTGAAGGACGAAGAGGCCGTTCTGGGGTGCGCCATGTTCCGGCCGCGGCCCCAGCGTTTGGATTTCACCCCCGAGGACGGGCTCGAGGTGCTGGCCCACGGTGACATCTCCGTCTACCCGCCACGGGGGAACTACCAGCTGATCTGTGATGAGCTTGTCCTTCGGGGGCTCGGCGAGCTCCAGCGGGCCTTCGAGGAGCTTAAACGCAGGTTGGCCGCCGAGGGGCTGTTCTCCACCGAGCGGAAGAGGCTCCTGCCGAGGCTTCCGCGCCGGGTGGGCGTGGTCACCAGCCGTGACGGGGCGGCGCTGCGCGACATTCTCCGCGTTCTCGCCCGCCGCCACGCCGGGCTCGACGTCGTTCTCAAACACGCTCCGGTTCAGGGCGAAGGCGCCGGAGAGGGGCTGGCCCGAGCGGTGGAGGAGCTTGGCGGTTCGGGGCTGGTGGATGTGCTGATCGTCGGTCGGGGCGGCGGTTCCTACGAGGACCTTTTCTGCTTCAACGACGAGCGTTTGGCCCGAGCCATCCGTGACTGTCCGGTGCCGGTCATCTCCGCCGTGGGGCACGAGGTGGATGTGACCATCGCCGACCTGGTGGCCGACGTCCGGGCGCCGACCCCCAGCACCGCCGCCGAGATGGTGACCGCCGAGCGCGATGAGCTGGGACGGCGGATCGCGCTCAGCAGTACCTCTCTCAGGCGGATTGCCGGGGACAGGTTGAAACTCGAGCGTCTGCGGCTGGAACACCTCGGGGGAGGGCTGACGCTCGGAAGGCTCTCCGGCTACCTGAACCTCCGCCGTCAGCGGGTTGACGGCCTGGGGGATCACCTGCAGCACGCGGCCCGCCTGGGTGTCGAAACCGGACGGAAGAGGCTGGCGCGGGTACGCTTGGCTCTGTCCCGGGCCCACGCGGTTCCCCGGTTGCGTGAGAGGGTTCTCTCGGGTTACATCCGCCGTCTGGGGCTTTCCGCCGGCGGGGGCGTCAATACCCACCGGGTGAGGCTGAGCTCCAACGCCGCTAGGTTGGCCGCCCTCAACCCCCGGGAGGTTGTCAAACGGGGCTACGGTCACCTCACCAGGCGCGGGGAGCCGGTTAGTTCCGTTAAACAGCTAAAACCTTCCGACGAGCTGAAGGTGCTCGTCCACGATGGAACGGCGTTGACCGTGGTCAGGAGGATTGGTGGAGAAGAAACAGACCTTCGAGGAGGCGATGGAGAGGCTGGAGGCCATCGTCGCCGAGCTCGAGGGCGGGGGATACCCCCTGAACAGACTGATCTCCCTCTTTGAGGAGGGGATGGGGCTGGCCAAGTTCTGCCAGTCGCAGCTTGATGAAACCGATCGCAGGCTGACCGAGCTGGTCCGGGGCGGGGACGGTTCCCTGGAGGAACACCCCCTCGACCTGCCCGAGGTGGATGGGGCAGTTTAAGTGAACTCAGGGGAATCCACGCTGAACGAGAAACAGCTTGCCCACTACGATCGAGACTACTACGCCTTTCGTAGCATCTGGCCGCCCCTGTTCCGGTTTTTTGAGAGGGACTTCCCGAACGGTGATTTCCATCTGCTCGACGTGGGTGGCGGCGCCGGCCGTTTCGCAGATTATCTACTTGCCCGGTACCCGGCAAGTTGTGCGACGGTACTCGATATGTCACCCCGGCTCCTCGAGCGCAACCGCCCCGATGTACGCAAATGGCTAATGCTTGGTGACGCCATCCGGCTCGATGAGTTGCACTTATCGAGGGATATTGATGTCGTCAGTTTCAATTTTGTCCTCCACCACCTCCTGGCCAGGGACGAGGTTAGTAGCCGGCGGTTGCGCTGCGGTGTTCTACGTCAGGCGGCTAGGTTGCTCCGGAAAGGCGGGCGGATACTCATCATTGAGCCTCTTTATCACGGAATGTTGCATGAGGACCTGCCGTCCATTATGATCTACCGGCTCACGCGTTCCCGATGCCTGGCCCCGCTCGTCAAACGGCTTGGATCCACCACCGCCGGGTGCGGCGTCCTCTTCCAAAGTAGAAAAAGCTGGCGGCGGATGTTCACAAGAGCCGGCTTGGAGGTTAACGATAGTTACATCTGCGGGGCTTGGGAGATCAACCCCCTGTATAAAATTGGTCTAAACATTGCCTCCGTTAGAACCGGTCTCTTCTGGTGCGCACCGGGGAGGTCCGATTGGAGGTGATCCGTCCGAGAGGGAGGGCGCTTTCGAGGGATATGCGGCCTGATTAAAGAAGCTTGAGACTTACCGGAGAGAGGCGAGCCAGGCTCGGTCGGTGTGATTAACTGGATTGGAGTGGTAACCGCGGCCAAGTTCTGCCAGTCGCAGCTTGACGAAACCGATCGCAGGCTCACCGAGCTGGTCCGGGACGGGGATGGCACCTTGGAGGAGCACCCCCTCGACCTGCCCGACGTGGATGAATAGGGGGATCATGCAGCTCGAGGCGTATCTGGAGGAGAGGGGAAGGTTCATAGACGGTGAGTTGGTCCGTCTACTGCCCCTCGGGGGGGCGTATCCGCCGGAGATACGCCAGGCGATCCACTTCGCCGTTTTCTCGGGGGGGAAGCGCCTGCGTCCGATCCTCATGCTGGCCACCGCCGAGGCCATCGTTGGTGAGTTGCCCGACGGCGCCGTCGAGGCGGCCTGCGCCGTCGAGTGCATCCACAACTACTCCCTCATCCACGACGATCTTCCCTGCATGGACGACGACGAACTTCGCCGTGGGCGACCGACGGTGTGGAAGAAGTTCGGCGAGGCCGTCGCCGTTTTGGCCGGGGACGCCCTGCTGACCGTCGCCTTTCAGATTCTCGCCCTGGGGGCGACACGGGAGATCGAGCTCTCCGACCGGCTGCTGCTCTGCTCCCAGGAGCTGGCCGTGGCCTCGGGAACCTTCGGCATGGTTGGCGGTCAGGCGGCGGACATCGCCAACGAGGGCAAGGATATTGACGTCTCTGTGTTGGACTTCATCCATAAGCACAAGACCGGTGCCCTCATCCGCTGCGCCTGCCGGATGGGGGCGATCCTGGCCCGGGCGGACGACGGACAGCTCATGGTGGCTACGCGCTACGGGGAAAATCTGGGCATGGCGTTTCAGATCGCCGATGATCTCCTGAACGTGACCGGTGACGAGGCCAAGCTGGGCAAGTCCGTGGGCTCGGACCGCCAGAGGGGCAAGAACACCTTCCCCAAGATCCACGGCGTGGAGAAATCCAGGGAGAGGGCCGCGCAACATGCGGACTCCGCCGTTGACGAGGCGAAGCGGCTGTCCAGGCCCGAGGTGCTGATCGAGCTGGCCCGTTTCGTCGTCGAGAGGGATTATTAAAACAAGACATCTGAAAATGTAATATTGGCATACGGTTGATGGAACACGGCTATCCCTGAAACATTC
>DAOVLG010000190.1 GCA_030631385.1 Candidatus Coatesiibacteriota bacterium
ACAGCCAACAGGTCGCCGCGGATTACACGGTAGGCGATGTGTACCTGGTGGCCCGAGCCGATGTAAGTGTCGACCTAAAGGTCGGCCCGAAGATTGCTGAAAACGGCGGGTCGTGGAAGCCCCGCCCTCCCTTTTCTCCCACTCCCCTTTAGGGGGCGGCGCGCCGACGGGCCGGGGGGAGGGTCAGGGTATATACGTTAAAGTGGCGGGGATTGAATCCCCGCCCTAAATTGTGACGCGCGTCATATCAACCGCGTATGCTAATCCGAGAACCCCGCCTTTATCTCCCCCCAGCTCGCGGCCTCGACGCGGGTGTCGTCGCGCGTGCCCAGGAGGCGGAAGTAGGCCGAGGCATTGTACTGGAGATACTGGTGGTACAGAATGCCCCCCGTTTGGCCCCTACCGCCCCACTTGAAGTTCTCGGTCTCCGCGCCGATATCGAGCCACCACAGCCCGGCGTCAATACCCATGGGCGAACCACTTAAATCTATGCGGTAGTGGTAAACCGTCTTGCCGTGGTAATCCTCGCCCGTGTCGGTCTCGACTATCCCTTGCAGCGGTATGCGCGCGCCGTCGAAATATCTGCCGGGCATGCCGTAGTGGTCGTAGCGAAAAATTATCCAGAAGGGCTGGGGGTGGTAGTCGTCGTCAGGTGAGTAAATCCCCCAGAACTCGATGAACACGACCCTCGAGTCGGCCTCGAGGATGAAATCGTCCTGGGTGTAGTACCGACCCCAGCTAGAGAATGCTCTGTTCATCAGAACGGGGTCGTAAGGGTATTCCCAGAGGACCTCGAGGTCGTCGTCGGCCAAGCCGAAGGCGGCCGAAAACGTGAGGGCGCAGAGTAAGGGGATTGTAATCCTGGTCATGGTTTTCACCTCCTCAATCCGTCAGGTCGAGATAGACGGTATCCCAGGCCCAGTAATCAAACCCATCCCCAAGGTAAATCTTGTAGTACTTATACTCTGGCTGGGGCCATGGGGGGTAAAATGGGTTGACGGATGTGTCCTCGTCCGCCAGCACTAAATGATAGCCCCCTCCAAATTCCACCCACTTGTAACCCCGGACGTAGGTGCTCCGGTAAACCGGCTCTTCAGGGTCGGACCACCAGTGTGGTTCGGGGATAAAGAACGGGTAGATATCTACCTGTCCTTCACCGTAGTATTCATCACCGTCAGTCTTGAAGGTCCAGTGTTTGGAGTTCGGTCCGGTATAGACGAGCGTGAACGTGATTGATTCCTCTAGTTGGTAAAGATATCCACCATAGCCACTTGACCAAATCTGTACCGTGTCGGAGTTGGGACTCCAGTCGAGCGGGGCGTCGATGGCGCCCCAGATGCGCCAGTAACCCAGCGGGTCTTCATGCTCCTCTCCCGTCGGATTCTCGTCCGGCAGTGGCGGGTATTCCTGCGGCGAGAGAGAATCCTCACAGGAAATCAGAAAGAACGCCACGAAAACGAAGAGAAGAGAAGAGAAGGACCGTGATTTACACATTTTTTGCTCCCTTTTTTAGTTTACTATCATGACTAACTTAACATATCACAAAAATGTAAGGTCGTCAAGGGCCGCCGGATGTTTAAGTGTAAAAAAGGCGCCCCTACCCCCGGGTCGGTTGAAAAATGCCCAGGCGCGCCGCGCTAAAGCCCCAGCGTCTCGCCCACGACGATGACCGAGTGCTCCCCCCTCCCGGCGCGCAGGTGGATCACCAGGCGGTTGCAGATGCGTTGCGGGGAGTCGCAGTCGTGGCAGAAGCCGGTGTCGGCGCAGGGGGTGTCGAGCTTCAGCCGCATGGCGTTGGCCGGTGCGGCGAAGTTCCGTACTCGGGAGATAGCCTCCTCCAGGTCGAAGCAGAGCTTGTTGATCCCGGCGACGTAGATCACCCGTCCCGGTCCGAAGCAGGTGGCGGCTACCCGGTTGCCGGTGCCGTCAAGGTTTACGATCTCCCCGTCGGCGGTGATCGCGTTTACGCCGGTGAGGTAGACGTCGGCGGTCAAACTCCTCTTGCACAGCGCGATCTTCTCGTCCCGGGGCGCGTCCGGCGTAAGGGGGTAGAACACCTCGTGGCCTCGCCCGCGGAGGGCATCCAGAGCGCCGATCTGGCCCAGGGTGAGCGATCCGCCGGCGCCGATGCTGGCGCCCGCGGGAATCCGTTCCAACAACTCATCCAGGGCGACCTCGCGGCTCGGCGCGTAGACCGCGTCGTAACCCAGAACCTCGAGTTGAGCGACCAAATTTTCACCGTTGAGGCCGTGGAACTTCTTCAGGGCTCTTTTCGCTGATTCATCGGCTGGGGTGGGCATCCGGTCTCCTTACTGGTTTTTTTCCTCTCGTTCTGACGGCCAGTCTTCCAGGGTGCGGAGGGTAGAGCTGCGGGCGATCCATCTGGGGAAGCCGCGCCGCTCGAGGTGAGAAAGTAGCCTGCGGACGGCAGTTTCTCTATCCAATCCTATCAGGGAGGGCAGCTTCAGTTGTGCGGCGAGTCTTCCCAGCTCCTCCTCGTTGATGTTCAGCTCGTCCAGTGTTTGATCAATAATCGCCGGAGCCACCCCCCGCCCGGCGAGTTTGCGACGGATGAGCCCCTCACCGCAGGGGCCTTTGGCTAGCAACTGCCGGGCGAAGGATTTCGCGAAGCGCCGGTCGTTGACCAGGTCCTGCACCCGGAGGTTTTCAAGGACGGCCGCGATGGTCTCGGGTTCAAAGCGCCTTCCCAGTTTCTTTTCCAGCTCCCGTTCGGAGTGGTCCCGCCGGGACAGGAGACGGTAGGCGGTGTTGCGGCACTTCTGAATATCTTTTGTAGGTTGCTCGTTCATTTTGTTGCAAAGCTCGGCCTGATTATACCAACCTCGGTGCGGTCGGCAAAGTAACCCTTGTTAAAGAGTCCGCGTGCCGGTAAGATTGCTTGGCGTTGAAGCGCACCCTACGCTTTTTTACCGATGGCACAGCACGCCGACGTCGTTTTCTACCTCCACGCCCACCTGCCGTACCTCTTGGGCCACGGCACCTGGCCCCACGGGTCGGTCTGGCTCTTCGAGGCGGCCGCCGGGGTTTATCTTCCCCTGCTGCGACGGCTCGGGGAGCTTGTGGAGCGCGGGGTTCACCTTCGTCTGGGGATCGGCCTCACCCCCATGCTGGCCGAGCAGCTCGCCGATCCCCGCTTCGAGAGCGGCCTGCGGGAGTACCTGCGAGCTCATGCCGCCGCGGCCAACGCCGATGCGAGGGGCTTCGAGGCGGAGGGCGACGCCCATCTTTTGAGTCTGGCCCGGCGCTGGGGGACCGAGCTCCTGGGATACCTGGAGGATTTCGACCGTCTCGATGGTGATCTTCTCGAGGGTTTCCGGAGGCTTGCCGACGGTGGTTTTTTGGAGCTGGCCGCCGGTGCGGCGACCCACGGTTACCTTCCCCTCCTCGGGCGGGAGGATGCCGTGACGCGCCAGGTCCGGCTGGGACTCCTCGCCCACCGGCGTCGTTTGGGTGAGTGGAGGGGCGGTTTCTGGCTTCCCGAGTGTGCTTACCGTCCGGGGCGCGAGTGGCGGCGACCCTACTCCGGTAACGGCTTCACGACGAGGGAGGGCACCGCGGTTCACCTCGAAGCGGCGGGTGTCCGTTACACCTTCGTAGACGCCCACATGGTCGAGGCGCGGGTGCCGAAGGATACCCCGGGAGACCCCGAGCTTCTCGCCGACTACCGGGACTTCCGCCGCCGGTTCCGCACCCCCCACCCCGGTCGCTTACCCTACGGCCTCTACACCCTGGATGGTTCTTCGCTCCGGGTGCTGGTTCGGGATTTCGACGCCAACCGCCAGGTGTGGGACGGTTTCGTCGGCTACCCCGGTGACGGGGATTATCGTGAGTTCCACCGGCGGAGATGGCCCGGCGGTTTGCGGTACTGGCGCGTGACCGGTAAGGAGGTTTACGTCGGCCACAAAGCCCCCTATGATCCCGAGGCGGCCCGGATCAAGCTCTCCGAACATGCCGCGCATTTCGTGGGTGTCCTGGAAACCATTGCCGCGAAGGCTCCCGGCGAGCGCACCGTGATCACCATGCCCTTCGACTGCGAGCTCTTCGGCCACTGGTGGTACGAGGGCACGGATTGGTTGGGTTTGGTCCTGGAGGGGGTTGCCCGGTCGGAGATGCTCACCCTGGCCAGTCCGACCGAGGTCCTGGAGCGCATCGAACCCGAACCGGTGGTCCTCCAGGAGGGTTCTTGGGGCTACGACGGCTACCACAAGGTGTGGTTGGGGGACCACGCCCGAGACTATTGGGACGCGGTTTACTCCGCGGAGGATCGCCTGGCCGTGGTCGTCAAGAGGCACGGGAATGAAAAACGGGAACAGGCTCGCCGCCTGCTCGCCGCCGCCGCCCGGGAGCTTCTGCTCCTGGAGGCCTCCGATTGGCCCTTTCTCATCTACAACCACTCGGCGCGAGACTACGCCGTGATGCGGTACAATCAGCACCGGGAGTACTTCCACTCCCTGATGACGGCGCTGGAGTGGTTGGACGCGGGCGGCATCCCCCCGGAGGCCGAGGAGTTCCTCGCCCAGCGTGAGGCGAAGGCGCCATTCGGCTGGGCCACCTGGGAGGAGCTCCGGTGAGGGACATCACCTACGTCAGCTCTCTCACCGCGGGGGAGCCTCTGGAGAAGGGACGGTACTTCACCGGGCTGACGAAGCTGCGTCGGTGGCTCGAGTCCGGCGATGCGCCCTTCGCCGGTTACCGACGTCTCTTCCATCTCTACACACTCAGGGGCGCCGCCAGCCGCCGTGAGTACCCCGACCTTCTGGTCCATCTCCACTGGGGCCTCTACCCGCTGTATGCCTGGCTTCGGGTGGAGCTGTC
>DAOVLG010000234.1 GCA_030631385.1 Candidatus Coatesiibacteriota bacterium
CAGGACCATGTTCAGGGCCTCATGCTCGTCACCGGGGGGCACGTTGGTCATGTCCGCCTCGTAGCGCATGACCATCCCGCCCTCTAAGTCCAAGCCCAACTTGACTTTTTCCCCGGGCAGCCATTTGGCCGCTCCGGCGGGCAGGCCGTCGAACAGACCGGTGGTCGGTAGGGCGAAGATCAGGGTGACGATGAAAACCAGCCAACCGATCAGTCCGTAAAACCGGCGCTTTCTCGCCATTTACGCTCCCCGCAAGTGAGTAGCGACCGATGGATTACTAAAGTTCCTCAAAATCGAACACCAGGGGCAGGACACAGCCTTTACAAGAAAACGATTAACCTGAGCTTACGGTGGCCAGCCGATAACTCTCCGGTAAAAGGTCACCGGAAAGCCAGGCCTGAAAAAGGATTCCGATTTCGGTACTGTTATATTACTGTTATATTAAATATTGAGTTGACCGTTTTCAACCACCTCGTTGATCGCAATCGTTGTTACTACTTCGTCGTCGTCAATTACTATAGCCAACCGCCGCCCCAGGCTATCCCTCGTCAGGTCTTCCAGCTCTGTGGCGTATTCATCTCGTAGGGTAACAGTAAGGTAGGGCTCGGAGGTGTCGTCTACCAAATTAAAATCGACGATTTTACCATCCAATCCCAACGCCTCTTCAAATTCAACTAGATAAAAAGGTCCCTTCACAGGCTCTTCTTCGCTGACCGCTTTTTGATAGGTATGCCAAACGGCATCATCCCTGACGAGCATATATCCTTCTCCAACGATGAACCAGCAATCCTCCACTTCATCTGGTACGACCTGAACCTCGGGAGACGTCTCCACTTCCGGCACCGCTTCACCGACGGGAATGACCGGCACAAGCGACAAAGACCCGTGGAAATGAAACAGACGACAGATTAACCCGAACAAATCATCGCGGGCTTTAAAACGGATAGATTGACGATGAACACCTTCAAAGTCGTCATCAAATTCATCAACCACGATGGCCTCTAAAACATCCAACCGAAGATCAATGATCTCTCTAACCTGTTCTGCGTCCGACTCGTCACATCGATACTGTATCTGATAGGTACGCCCGAAGAGAACCGAGGGCAATATCAACAGCAACGTGAAGGCCGATCGTACCATTATACGCCCAATTCCAGACAGGCCACGGCCTCCAGCTCGAGGGGGCTCGTGATCCCGGCGGCGAGGAGATGGTACCCGCGGGCGGCCACCATGGCGGCGTTGTCCATCGTGTACTCGAGGGGGGTTAAGCGGACCTCCACGCCCACCTCGGCGGCGCGGCAAGACAGATGATCCCTCAGCCCCCGGTTGGCCGCCACCCCTCCCCCGACGACCAGCGTTGATAACCCGGTCTTCCGGCAGGCGTCCAAGGCCTTCTCGGTGAGGACGCAGACCACCGCGTCTTGAAAACCCGCCGCAATCGCGGGTTTACCCTCTTCTAAAAGGCCCGCCCCCTCCAGCTCGGCCACCCGGCGCGCCACCGCGGTCTTGAGCCCGGAGAAGCTGAAATCGAGGCCCCTGGGGAGCGGCCGGGTGAAGGTCTCCGGTTCGCCGGTGGAGGAGCGCGCCAGCTCGTCCATCGCCGGCCCGGCGGGGTAGGGGATACCCAGCAGGCGTCCCACCTTGTCGTAGGCCTCGCCGGCGGCGTCGTCCAGGGTCTCACCCAGAAGCTTGAAACCGAGCAGACCTTCCCGCCCCTCTTTCCCCGGCACAACCACGTAAAGCGCCGTGTGCCCCCCGGATACCAGGAGCCCCACGAAGGGCGGCTCCGGCGGCTCTTCCGTGAGAAGGGGCGCCTGGAGGTGGGCCGCCAGGTGGTTCACCCCGACGAAGGGAACGTTCAGGCCAGCGGCGAGCGCCTTGGCGAAGTTCAGCCCCACCAACAGGGCCCCGGTCAGCCCCGGCCCGTAGGTGGCTGCCACGCCGCCCAGGTCGCCGTAGGATACCCCGGCGGCCTTCAAGGACTCACGAACCACGGGGATGATCCTGGCCGCGTGGTTCCGGCTGGCCAGCTCGGGAACGACGCCGCCGTAATCGGCGAAGAAGTCGGCCTGGGATGAGACTACGTTGGAAAAAACGCGCCGCCCGTCCTCGACGACGGCGGCAGCCGTTTCATCGCACGAGGTCTCCAGGCCTAAGACGAACAGTGCGCCACCTCATAGGAGCAGGGAGGGGATTTTATCACACGCCCCGGCCCGCCGCAAGGGTTCAGCCTCTTTACCTAAAGGGGGGTTACGTCACCGGTTCACCCGCCAGACGAGGATCAGCCCCGCCACCCCGAAGATGATGTTCGGCAGGAAGGCGGCCATGAAGGGCGAGACCACCCCCCGCTGCCCGAAGGCCCGGCCCACGGCGATGAACCCCCAGAGCACGAAACCCAACAGCACCGCCACGCCGAAACCCAGGGCGGTCCCGGACCGGGCGGTGCGGATCGCCAGCGGGGCGCCGATCAGGATCACGATCAGGTTCGCCAGGGGAACGCTCACCTTCAGGTCCAGCTCCACCCGCTCCTTGGCCGGGTCCTTACCGGCCCGTTCCATTCGCTCGATGTGATCGTCGAGCTCGGCGTAGGTCATGTCCTCCGGCGTCCGGGCCTCGATGGCGAACTCGTTCGGAGCCTCGACGATCCCCACCGCCATCTCCTCGACCTCGACCAGGGTCAGCTCCTCCCCCTCGGGGCCGAAGGTGCGCACCTCGCAGTCGTAGAAGTGCCACTCGCCGCCGGAGTACTCGCCCACCGCGGCGTCCACCCGCTCGGTGGCCAGGCCCGGGTCCTCGGGATCGTAGCTGATCAGCGTCGGCCGGCTCATCCGCCCGTTGTAGGCGTCCATCTGCCCGGTGTAGAGGATCAGGTTCCCCGCAAGCGAGGCCGAGTAGTCGTTGACCTTCATCATCGCCTCACGGTCCAGACCGTCGAAGACCCATTTCTTGATCGCCACGTAGCGCTCGTTGGCGTAGGGCACCGCGGTCTCGCCGAAGACCCACACACCGACCCCGATCAACGTCCCCATGACGACCAGGGGGGTGAAGACCCGGTAGAGCGAGACGCCGCTCGCCTTCATCGCCATGATCTCGGAGTTCTTGCTCAGGATGCTGATGCAGAAGAGGACCCCCAGCAAGACCGCGATGGGGTTGACCCACTTGATTACGAAGGGGATCATGTAGAGGTAGTAGCTGGTGATCGTGCCGACGTCGGTTCCCTTTTGCAGGAACTTGCCCACCGTCTCGATGAAGTTGATCACCAGGTAGATGGCGATAAAGGCCAACAGCGCGTACAGGTAGTAGCGCAGGAAGCGGCCGGTCACGTAGCGGTCGAGGGTGCGTCCGATCATCGGTGAGAGGATACCTGTTTCTGACCCCGAGGGCAAGGGTCCTCACTTGACCTCTGGGCCCCTATCCGGTATCCTACCAGTGCGTTGCGCGAATTACTCCTAAAAAGCAGGAGTTTCTCATGGGCGTTATCAAGGGCAAGCTAAAGGGCAAGGGGAAGCGGATCGCCGTCATCGCCTCCCGCTTCAACGAGTTCATCACCCTCCGCCTGTTGGGCGCCTGCCTGGACACCCTCCACCGCCACGAGGTCGCCCCCGACGATATTGACATCATCTGGTGCCCCGGCGCCTGGGAGATACCCGTCCTCGCCAAGCGCGCCGCCCCGAACTACGACGCCACCATCTGCCTCGGCGCCATCATCCGCGGCGGCACCCCCCACTTCAACTTCATCGCCGCCGAGGTGGCCAAGGGCATCGCCCAGGTGGGCCTGGCCAGCGACAAGCCGGTCGTCTTCGGCGTGCTGACCACCGACACCATCGAGCAGGCCATCGAGCGCGCCGGGACCAAGGCCGGCAACAAGGGCGCCGACGCAGCCCTGGCCGCCCTGGAGCTGATGGACCTCTACGGCCAGCTATAAATGATCCCCTCTCCCCCCTGGGGGGAGGGTTAGGGTGAGGGGTAAACGTAGGGCGGGGATTCCATCCCCGCCGTTTTATTTAAAGGTAGCCCTCACCCCGACCCGTGAGCGACTGTTCCTCCCTGGAAGGGAGAGGGAGATAATTGTAGGGGCGGGTCTTTAGACCCGCCCGCGGGCCGACCTAAAGGTCGGCCCCTAAGAGTCCGATTCGACAATTATGCGTAGGGGAGGGTGTCCACACCCTCCCGTTTTTTCAGGAAGCCCTCACCCTAGCCCGTGAGCGACTGCTCCTCC
>DAOVLG010000136.1 GCA_030631385.1 Candidatus Coatesiibacteriota bacterium
GGTTTGGCGCTCACCGTCCTGTTGCAGGCCGGCAAGGGTGGCGGGCTGTCGGGAGCCTTCGGCGGCGCCGGCGCCCAGACGATCCTCGGACAGCGCGGAGCGGCGACCTTCCTCTCCAAGCTTACCCGCTGGCTGGCGATCGGCTACATGGTCCTCTCCCTGTCGCTGGCCTTCCTCTACGCCTCACCGACGCAAAGGGAGGCCGCTGAGCCAACCCCGGTGGAGGGCGAGGCCGAAGAGCCCACCGAAGCGGCTCCCATCGTCACCGAAGAGCCCGCGGTGGAAACGGACGGGGATGGGCAACCGGTCCCCGAAACCGAATAAAAAAGAGGGGCCCGACGGCCCCTTCAAATTCACACCGGCGCAAGCCCGTCCGATACTGTTATAATCTTTGAAACACCTTAAAAACTACGTTTTCGCCCCCCTCCCCAACCCTCCCCCAAAGGGGGGAAGAGGGGTCGGGATGGGACGGAAGCCGAACCAAGCCCCACTTTTTCAAAGGTCTCAGTAGCTCCCCAATCACAACGCCCAGAGCATCATACCGGGAGGCTTGAAAAGAATGCGCGTATGTATATTTGTTCTTCTGCTGCTATTCACCGTTACCCCGGCCCTGGAGATTGACCTCGCGGTGAAGATCGAGGCCTGGTTGAACGAAGAGGGCCTCGAGCCACTCACCTACGATGACGAGCCGAACACCTGGTACATCAGCACGACGGGCGACAACATGGGGGTCGTCCCCTGCACCCTGTACCTGAGCTACGGGTTCATCTGCTTCCAGTCGGTTCTGGTCTCCATCCCCGAGCACAGCCACGGGGACCTCTGCGCCCTGGCCGATGTCCTCCTGCGTGTCGGGCTGGAGAACTACTTGGTCAAGGTGGTGATCAACGACTACAACAACGTGGAGCTGGAGGCGGAGTTCCCCGCGGCCGATCTCTCCCGGGACGATTTCGTCACCGCGCTGTGGCTCGTGCTGAATACAGCCGACGCCGAGTACCCGCGGATCATCGAGCACGTCTACCGCTAAAGGGGCAGGATATGCGCGCCACCGTCCTGATCCTCATCATCTGCTTACTTACAGGGGCCTGGGCTACACCGGGCCTCTTCCTTTCCCCGCGTAGACCGGATTCCTCTACCTTCACCGTAGGAGTCGGAGACGAATGGCTGTACCTCGGGGAGGCGGTATCGGGGGCTCGCAGGCTGGGCGACTACGAGCCCGGCCTGTACTACTACCTCTTCTACGGTGAAGACCCACCGGTGGGTATTCGGCCCATCGCCTCCTTTCCCGGAGCCCACCTCCTTGGTTCGGAGGAACTCCTGCCCGGATTTCGGGGAGGGGAGCTGATCCTCCTCCACCCCCTGCCGGGATTCTGGCGCCCCCCGGGGGAACTCCAGCTTACACCGCCCGAGCCCTTCGGCGGGGGCTGGATTGATCCGTCGGTCATCGCCAAAATAGACCTCGAGCACTACCTCGATCACCTCGAGGAGCTCACCGCCATCCCCACCCGCTTCTCCTTCTGCGAGGGCTGCCAAGAGGCCGCCGAGCTGCTCATGACCACCCTCGGGGGGTGGGGGTACGAGCCCTACTACCACCACTACGACCTGAACGGGGCGGGGACGGTGGCCATCTGGGACATCTCGGCCGTTGACGAGAACACGGCCTACGGGGTGGGGCTGATGGCGGTCAGGACCGACGACGGGGGGGAGACCTGGCACGCCATGGAAGAAACGGGCGGGTACGGCGCCCGCTCCATTTACTTCCTGGACGAGAACACCGGCTGGATGGGGGGCCATCGGACCATGCTCGCCACCGACGACGGCGGCGACACCTGGGAGAGGGTGGACCGCGGCTTCCCAGCGTAAATCCAGGACATCACCTTCAGCGACCCGACGTTGGGCTGCACGGGCGGCTGGGAATTCATCTCCTGGACCGACGACGGGGGGGAGACCTGGCGGGAGGCCGACGCGCCCGACGTGGGGCACATGCTGGGGATCGGCGTGACGGGCTCGCTGGGCGTAGCCGTGGGTCAAAACGGTCTCATCCTGCGGAGCACCGACGGGGGAAGAAGCTGGGAAGGCGTGGATTCGGGGGTTACGGAAAACCTCTACTCGGCCTCCTTCGGGGACGCCGCCCACGTGTGGGTGGTCGGGGCCAACCTGACGATCCTGCACTCATCCGACGCCGGCCTCACCTGGAGCCCCCAGGAGGTCGAGCACCGCGGATACCTCTACGACGTGGAGTTCACCAACGATCAACACGGCTACTGCGTCGGCGATAACCGCCACCTCTTCGAGACCACAGACGGCGGGGAAACCTGGATCGAGGTTCAGGGCTCGGACCAGGACCGCTTCCTCTGCCTGGACGTGGTGGACGACGACACCCTCTGGATCGGCGGCGGGGAGCCGCCCTTCGCCTACTACTCCACCGACGGCGGCGAGACCCTGATCGGGGGCTACATCGAAACCGAGGAGACCCTGGCCTGGCGGAACGTCGTCTGCGACCTGCCGAGCGGGAGCGACGGCCCGGCCCTCCTCGTCGTGGGGCACTACGACAGTATCTCCGAGGACCCGCACAATCTGGCCCCCGGCGCAGACGACAACGGCAGCGGCGTGTCCGCCTGTCTCGAGGTTGCCCGAGCGTGCCGGGGGCTCACTTTCGATACCCCCGTACGGATCGTGCTCTTCTCGGGGGAGGAGCAGGGGCTGATCGGATCATCTCACTACGTGGCCGATCTGGAAGAGGACGAGGTCGGCGGCGTGATCAACCTCGACATGTACGCCTACCGCGACGACGAGAACTACGACCTGGAGGCCTTCACCCGCGACGATTCCCTCTGGCTCTCCGGGGCCTACGACGATGGATGCGATTACACCCCGGCCTTCGTGATCGAGACGAACGACCCCGGCTGGTACCGCTCGGATCACGCCAGCTTCTGGCGCGCCGGCATCCCGGCGATCCACATCGGAGAGTACGACGGCACCGAGACCTACCCCTACTACCACACCACCGAGGACACGATAGACAAGCTGGACATGATCCAGGGTGTGAGCGGCGCCCGGGCCGCGGTCGCGGCGGTCCTGCAACTGGTTCCGCGCGAGGAGCAGAGGGAAGGTCTGGCGACCGCGTACGCCTTCCCGAACCCCTTCAGGCCCGACGAGGGGCACGAGAGGATCACCTTCCGCAACCTGCCGTCGGGGACCGACCTGCGCATCTACGACGTGGCGGGGAGTCTGGTCTTTGAAGTGGGGAATCTGGAGGGTGAGTTTGGGTGGGAAGTGGAGAACTCGGGCGGGCGGGACCTGGCCTCCGGCGTCTACCTCTACCACCTCGCAGCTCGAGGCGAAGAGATAATCGGGAAGCTGGCCGTCATCCGATGAAACGATGAAATGTCGCACTGGCGATTAAGACCTCTGGATATACCTCTGTTTATCCTCCTCTCGGCGGGGGCGGTGATCCCCTGGACGCTCCCCGAGGAGCCCGGCACGGTGGTGGTCATCGTCCATCCCGGCGGGGAGCTCCGGATCAGCCTCGAGGAGGAACGCACGGTCAGCCTGGAAGGACCGGTCGGCGAGACGGTTGTCAGAATCGAGAACGGCCGGGCCTGGGTGGTTCACTCGGACTGCCCCCACAAAATCTGCATGAAGATGGGAAGGATAGATTCGGCTGGCGAGACGGTCTGGTGCATCCCCAACGGCGTGGGGATACGAATCGAGGGGAGTGGTGATGACGGGGTTGACGCCGTCACCCGTTAGGCGGATCGTCGAGAGACACCGGGGGACCGGCCTGTTGGCCCTGGCATTAGCCCTCTACGTACTGGAGGGTCTGCTGCCGCGTCCCGTCCCGTGGTTCCGTCTGGGGCTCTCGAACATCATCATCCTCCTGGTCCTGGTGCGGCAGGGACCGATACCCGCCCTGAGGATCAGTGTAGCCCGGACCCTCCTCGGCTCACTCTTTCTCGGCAACCTTCTGACCCCGGTCATCCTCCTCAACCTCGCCGGGTCCCTGGCAAGCTGGGGTGTGATGAGCGCCCTTATGCCCCTCTACCCCAGGTGTGTAAGCCTGGTCGGGATCTCCCTCACCGGAGCGGCGTTCCACGCAGCCGCCCAGTGGGCCGTGGCCATCCTCATCCTGTTACCGGGGGACCTCGCCTGGGACATCCTGCCCCTGATCCTCCTGCCGTCCCTCGCCGCCGGCGTCATCGTCGGCCTACTCACGGAAACCGTCATCCCACAGGAGCCCGATCACCGTCTCCAGCCGGGCTAGGCGCTCGTCCTGCCCCCGGTTGCATTCCGCCTGTTCAGCCTGCTCCCCCCTTACCTCAACGCGCAACGCCCGGACCTCATCCCGCAGGTCGTCCAGTTCCCCGGCCAGGTTCAGCCACATCATAGCGATCAGGGCCGGAATGATAATCCGCACGGCCCAGGTCAACCAACGCTTCTCGCTGTTGTTATTTTTCTCGGGCATCAGAAAATCAACCCCCCTACCGACCACCAGTCAAAGGCCCAGCCGGCCAGGAACAGGACCACCACCACGGCGATCACGAAGACCGTCCAAAATATCCACTTCCACTTCTTGTCGCTCAATGCACCCTCCTTGGGGGCGTGTGTACCCAATTTGGGTACAATCGTACCCTTATTGGGTACGGATGGCGTTTGACTCGGGCCGCAGGCCGCCGTACCAGTGTGGTGGAGTACCTCGGTAGGCGTGAATCTGGGTCCAGGGTTCCAGCTCGACCGAGGTGTGCCAGTGTTCGAGGACCGTTCCGTCAATTGTCCCGTGCTTCCAGTACCAGGGTAGATAGAGGCCGACACAGACAAGGGTATCCCGCACATCGTCTCTGCGCCACTTTGGCGCACCCTTACCCCAAAAAGACCACGAGGTCAGCCTTGAGGAGAAGTCCACCGCGCAGCCGGTCCAGTGGCCGTTGGCGTCGGTGAGGTCAATCCTTCCCCTGATATCGTTGCAGCACGTTTGGCCGGCGGGACGATAACAGGAGTTGGCCATCAGGTAGCCGGTCGGATCACCGCCGTACCGCTCGACGACCAGGTTCTTCCACTTGCCCAGCGTGTCAATCAGTAGTTGAGTCCCGCGCAGGTCCACGCCCGAATCCCGCGCCCGGATCAGCGTCCGGGGAATGTCGTAGAGCTTAGGCATCGTCCTCCTTGAAGCCGATAGCGTCCCTGGTCTCGATCTCCACCGTGCTGTTGGCCTTCTCCTGGGCGGCCCTCTGGATGCCGCGAACGATCTCGAGAGCACAGGCCACGCCGCAGAGTCCGGTCCATCCGGCAATCGCCAACCCCTCACCGAGCAACCCCAAGACGTGGAGCACCAGGATGCCGATAAAGATTACCGCGAGAACCGAGAAGCCAAACAACCGCTGGCCGAACTCGATCCCGTTTCCTAAGTTGAAGAGCTTCATCACGCCCCCGGCAGGTATGGTGTGAACATCACCAGGATCATCCCGGCGATCAGGATCCCGAGGCTCGACGCCACGCCGTCTCTCCAGCTAAACCCGTCGCCGCCGAGCTTCCCCCAGTCCTCCCACCGCACGTAAGCATCCTTGACCTCCCACAGCCACCAGAAGGCAAGGGAGATGACGACGCACCAGGAGTGATGCATGTGGAAGATCACCCGTAAAAGAAGGGGGCTCACCAGCCCCCCTAAAAAGTGGCCGAGCTTGTCGCCTGACCACCACTCGTCATTCGCCCAACGCCAGGGCATCGTAGCCTCCTTACGGCAGCGCCAGCGTGTAGCCGGTGAGGATCACGCTCACGTCCGA
>DAOVLG010000204.1 GCA_030631385.1 Candidatus Coatesiibacteriota bacterium
CACCTCGCGGAGCAGCGATCCAACGCGCCGCGTTGGTTAAAATCCCTTGTCTTTAGAGTATTTAGGGAGCGACCAACGGGAGCGCCGCTCGCGGCAAATGCATTCGAGCGATAAGAAACCCACCTCGCGGAGCAGCGATCCAACGCGCCGCGTTGGTTAAAACCCCTTGTCTCAGGGGCCGATCTAGTTCTCCCCGAGTTTACGGGCCATCTCCTCCGCCGCGGCCTCGCCCACCACGACGATGTACAGCCCGTCGCCCTCGAGCTCACCCCGGCCCTCCCAAAGGGGGGAAGTTTCATCATCAGCTTGAGGCACCGGGCAAAAATCCCCGTCTGGAGGAACTCGCCCGGTGGGTAGATCCCCGCGTCGGCGATCCCGAAGAGTTCCCCGGACCCGATGCCTGAGGCCTCCAGCCCGACGAGGTAGATGTCGAGGACCGGATTGTGGGTGAGGGCGACACGCAGGATGTAGTCGGCGTCGTGGCAGGGAGACCGTAACCGGGGGAACCGCCGGAGAGCTCGATCTCGCCGATGAAGGACCCGCCCCCGACCTCGATGGCCTCCCGGGCCGTTTCGAGGATTGAGGCCTCCAGCTCGGGAGTAAGGTCTCCAACCAGGCCCACGCGGCCCGGAGCATCCCGGTCAGCAGCATGAGCAGGGTCAGGCTTCGGCGCACCCCAGCGCTCCCTAGTAGACGTAGGTGAAACTCAGGCGGTAGAGGGCCTGGTCCCAGTTGGAGGCGAGGTATACGTCGTTCTCCGCGACGGCGATGAGGTCCACGTTGCTGAGGTCAACCACGCCGGCGCCGCTCCAGGTTCCCATGATCCGCTGATCGGAGTCGAAGACCACCAAACCCATCTTAGCGTCAAGGACGTACAGCCAGCCCAGATGGTCGGTGTCCAGGGCCTTTGGGTCGGGCAGCATCCGGGCGCCGACCTCCACGATGACGCCGTCGGGCCTCTGCCCCCGGACCGGCTCGAAACTGGTCAGGTAGTACAGAGTTCCGTCGGGAGCCACGGCGAAGTCGTTCAGCTTGCCCGCCTCCAGCTCCCGTACCTCCACGACGTCGCCCCCGGGGGAGATCCTGAGCGCGGGGTAGGTCGTTAGGAGATAGCCGTCGGAGTAGCTAAACACAACGGCCCACAGGTAACCGTCCCCTCCACGGATCAACAGCTCGGGGCTGATCTCGTCGGTGAAACGAGATACTTCGCCGGTCTCGGTTTCCACCTTGAGAATGGCCCCTTCCCAGGAATCGGCGAGGTAGACGTCTCCGCCCAGCCGGGCCACCGGACCGCTGCCCCCCGTCTCGACGATGCGCTCCGCGTCGCTCCCGAGCTTCATCGGCAGGAGGTAGAGCCTCTCGTCGTCCCCACAGAGAACCACACCCTCGAAGGAGGCGTCCAGCCCCACGGGGGAGTAATCCAGCTCCAGGCTCTCCTCCAACTTCAGTTCGATCCCCTCGGGTCGGGGAGGGTGGATCGGCGGCCGGGGAAGGGGAACGGGTGCGGCCTCGGTCTCACCGAAGCCGAAGACGCCGAAGGGAACCACCATACCACGGGTCAGTCCGAGCCGCTCGTAGTCTTCCTCGTCCAGCATCCTTACCCGGTCCGACGGCTCGTACCCCAGACCCGCCGCCGGCGGGGAGAGGGAGACCAGGGACAGATGATCCCCCCGAACGTCCTCGACCCGGCCCACCCCGATCACCATGACGTTGACCCCCAGGATCTCGCCGGTATCGGGGTGAACCAACGGCTCGTCGTAGCGGTAGATCCAGAGGTAGTCGTTGAACCGGACGCCGTCACCGTCACCGAGGGCCGTCTGAGCGGTCATCCATCTCTCGTCCAACGAGATGAGCGGACCCGCCGTCGGCAGCGCTCGGGTCAACTCCTCCGCCAAATGTCTGGCCGTCTTCCGGGCGCCGTCGGCGCTCTCCGCCAGGGCGGTGCTCTCGTGACGTTTCCCGGCGTAGGGATCGTAGACCAGCCCGAGAATCTTCACCCCGTCACCATCGGTGGTCACTGTCAGGGAGGCGACGTAATCACAACCCAGCGCCGTGGCCAGCAGCGCGAGCTGGGCGTCGCTTTTCGGATCAATGACGGTGTTGATGCTGGTCACCTCTTCCCTGGGCACCGGGTTCAGGCCGGCCTCTTCCAGACCCTCCTCGAAACCGATTCTGGCGCTCTCCACGAGCTGGTAGGCGGCGGAACCGGGAACATCCAGCCACACCGCGATCCGACCAGCCGCGGCGAGGGTTCCGGTTGCGATAACAAGCAGGGTTAACGCGAGCTTCCTCATCAGGCCTCCGACGGTTTTAGCTTGACCGAATTGGCGCAGTATAGACGATTTCTCGCTCCACTTCAAGCGGGGGCGTGAACCTCTCCCCGGTAGAGGGTATGCTATACTCGGGGGCGGTTTGAGGTGACGAGGAGCCGCCGTGGCCATTCCCCCGCCACTGAGGGTCGGCGCGGGCGAGGAGTTCAACCGCTGCACGACGTGCGGTTACGAGGACGGGTTCCACTCCGATCTTCTTCCGCAGACCCGACGGTCGCCACGACGTGATTTTGGTCTGTCCACACCGCTCTCAGCGATACGGTCTCGGCCTCGTGGTCGAGCTGGAGGGTCTTGGTGATTAGGGTCGAGGTGACAGCGCCCGACGCCGATCCGGTCGTGCTCGAGGTGGAGCGGGGCACGCCGATCGAGCGGGTTCTCGAAGGCCTGCCCGAGCCCGGGTATCCCTGGCTCATGGTCTTTACCGACCACCACGCCCGGGACCTGCGCGAGCCGCTGGAGGATAGCTGCCGGCTGAGCCCCCGCAACGTCGCCGACGTGGAGGGTATCCGGGCTTTCCGCCGCGGCGTGCGCCTGATGCTGATCCGGGCGGCGGCGGAGCTCTTCCCCGAGGCTCATGTTTACATAGACCACTCCCTCTCGGGCGGTTTCTTCGGCGAGTTGCGGTACACGGACGGATCGGACGAGTACGGCAAGCCCCGGTCGGGTGAGGCGATGACGATCACCCCGGACACGGTGGAGGAGCTTAGGCGGCGGATGGACGAGCTTACGGCCGCCGACGAGGAGATCACCCGGGAGCTCGTCCCCCGGGAGAGGGCCATCGAGGAGTTCGACGGCCGGGGCGACATCACCAAGGTCCGGGTCCTGGAGCACCTCCCCTACGAGAAGGTCGTCGTCTACCGTTTCGGCGGTGTTCTCGACTGTTTCTACGGCCCGGTGGCGCCGAGGTCCGGTCTCCTCAAACCCTTCGGCCTGGTCTACTACCCGCCCGGATTCGTGCTGCGCTTCCCCACACCGCGGACACCGGAAACCCTGGCCCCCTTCACCGAGCAGCGCAAGCTGTTCCACATCTTCCACGAGTACTCGGACTGGATCAAGGTCCTGGGGGCGGAGACGGTGGGCGGGCTCAACCAGGTCATCGCCGGTGGTGACGCCAAGGAGCTCGTCCTTTTATCCGAGGCGCTGCACGAGAAGAAGGTGGCCGAGATCGCCGACGCCATCTGTTCCCGGCGGCACGTTCCCCGGCTGATCCTGGTGGCCGGTCCCAGCTCCAGCGGCAAGACCACCTTCACCCAGCGGCTGGCCCTCCAGTTGACCGTCAACGGGTACCGGCCGGTGGCCATCGGGGTGGACGACTACTTCCGCCCCCGGGACCAGACCCCCCTGGACGAGGGTGGTGAGCCCGACTACGAACGGCTGGAGGCCATCGGCGTCGAGGCGTTGAACCACGACCTTCTGGCCCTGTTGCGCGGGGAGGAGATCCACCCGCCCCGGTTCGACTTCAAGCTGGGTCGGAGTGTGAGGCTCGACGAGACGCTCTGGATCGGGCAGTACACGCCGCTGATCGTCGAGGGCATCCACGCCCTCAACGACGGACTGACCCCGGTCGTCCCGGCGCCGGAGAAGTTCAAGGTCTACGTGAGCTGCCTGACCCAGCTCAACATAGACAACCACAACCGGGTCCCCACCACGGACACCCGGCTCGTCCGGCGGTTGGTGCGGGACGCCAGCTACCGCGGCTACGACGCCCTGGAGACCCTCCGGCGCTGGCACCAGGTGCGGCGCGGGGAGAGCCGGCACATCTTTCCCTTCCAGGAGACCGCCGACGTGATGTTCAATTCGGCGCTCATCTACGAGCTGGCGGTGCTGGGCAAGCACGCCCGGCCGCTCCTCGAGCAGGTTCCCGAATCGGAGCCGGAACGGGCCGAGGCGGACCGCCTCCTCCGGTTCATCTCCTTCTTCCTGGAGTTGCCCGACCTGATGGTGCCCTCGACCTCGCTCCTGCGCGAGTTCATCGGCGGCAGCGACTTCCGAAAAGGATAACCACCCAACGCGAACCGGTTGAGGCGTTGTAACTGTTATTAGACTCAGTTATGTGGGCGGGCTATAGAGGCCCGCCCCAACCTTGAAACAAGGGGTTAAGGCCCCTTGTCTTTAGTGTGTTGTATGAGTACCGCTCGCGGGAAGTGATTATCAAATTGAAAAAAGTCCTCGTCGCGGAGCCGTGTCCAGCTTCAAGCTGGCGAC
>DAOVLG010000391.1 GCA_030631385.1 Candidatus Coatesiibacteriota bacterium
GAATTTTTCAAAGAAGCGCATCCCCTCGTAGATGTCCAGGCGCACGCTCTTGACGGCGCCGGATTCCAGCTCCACGGTGACGCCGCCGTGGCCCTCGACGCGGCAGAGGTGTTCGACGGTGATGGTCCTCTTCACGGTTTACTCCCGGCCCGAGCGCTACGGCAGCTCGGCCTCCTTCAGTTTTTTGGTGTGAAGCGCCTCGTCGGAGAGCGGTCCGCCGAAGTGGCTCATGGCCTGCCGGATCCGGTCGAGCGTGTATCCCTTTTCCAGAAGGATGTCCACCTCCGAGGCGAAGTTGGCCTCGTAGACCGGCCCCCGGCAACCCTCGCAGGGGAGGTTGTTGGTCGGACAACGGGCGCCGCAACCCGCCTTCGTCACCGGCCCCAGGCACAGAAGCCCCCGCTCCACCAGCAGGCATTCGTTCTCCTTGAACTTGCACTCGGTGCAGAGGGCGTAGGTCGGCAGAAGGGGCAGATCTCCGTGCAACAACGAGGCCACGGCCTGGAGGAACTGGCTCTGCTCGATGGGGCAGCCCACGATCTCGAAGTCCACCTTGACGAAGTCGCGCAGCGGCCTCGGCTCGAAGCACT
This sequence comes from Candidatus Coatesiibacteriota bacterium, assembly GCA_030631385.1. Lineage (GTDB taxonomy): Bacteria > RBG-13-66-14 > RBG-13-66-14 > RBG-13-66-14 > RBG-13-66-14 > RBG-13-66-14. Next base: position 591 of record DAOVLG010000391.1, read on the forward strand.
CGTAGAAGGGATTGTCCAGCACCTCCTCGCCGTAGATCTCGGTGAGGACCTCCCGGCGGGGCACGTCGTTGATCATGGCCTGAACGCAGCCCCAGCAGGCTCCGGTGCCGAGGGCGATGAGTATCCCTGCCCGCCCGCGGATGTCCTCGAGCTGCCGCAGGTTCCGCTCGCTGGCCACCGCCCCTTCGACGAAGGCGATGTCTATCTCGCACTCGGTGTTGCCGGTCTGGGCCATGATGAAGCTCTTGATATCAACCGCCCGGGCCAGCTCCAGCAGCTCGTCCTCGCAGTTGAGAACGTTGAGCTGGCAACCGGCGCAGCAGGTGAGACCGTAGACGGCGATGGTCGGCTTGCCCACTGGGTGGACTCCCTACGACTTTCGTTGTCCCGGGTGGCCCGGCCACACCGGGTCAGGCGCTTCCCCGTTTTGTAGCGCAGCGGTCCGTAACGGGTCAGATGGATTCCCTCAGGTTTATGGCGTCCCAGTAGGTGAAGATCGGCCCGTCCAGGCAGGTGTACTTGTGGCCGATGCTGCAGTGGAGGCACTTGCCCACGCCGCACTTCATCATCCGCTCCAGGCTCATCAGGATCCGGCCCTTGGAGAAGTTTAGTTCCAGGAGCTTTTCCACCACGAACTTGTAGACCACCGGCGGCCCGCAGATGGCGGCGTAGGTCGTCGCCGGGTTCAGCCCGCCGACGTGATCGAAGAGGCGGGTAACGACCCCTATGTGGTAGGGCCAGATTTTGTCGGGGTCGGTGTCCACGGTCAGGTGGCACTCCAGGTCCTCGCGGGTCACCAGACCGGCCATCTCGTCGCGGAAGAGGACCTCGTTCGGCTGGTGGCAGCCGTAGAGGAGGATCACCCGGTTGAAGTCGGCGCGGTTGTCCAGGGCGAACCAGAGGAGGCTTCTCAGCGGCGCCATCCCGAGGCCTCCGGCGACCAGGAGGAGGTCGTTGCCTTCCATCTTCTCCACGGGGTAGCCGTTGCCGTAGGGGCCGCGCAGACCGACGAGGGAGTTGGTGGGCTGTTTGAACAGGGCGGAGGTCACCCGGCCGACGCGCCGGACGCAGAGCTCGATGACGCCGGGACGCGTGGGCGGGCTGGAGATCGAGATGGGGCACTCGCCGGTCCCGATCACCGAGAGCTCGACGAACTGCCCCGGCTTGGAGCGGAAGCTGTCGGCCGCCCGGTGATCCTCGAAGCGGACCTGGAAGAGCTTGTGGTCGCGGGCCTGGGGCTTGATGGCCACGATCCGGGCCAGGTGCGGTTGGTACGGGTTCTTCGCCAGCCGGTACGACAGCCTCTGGTCTCTAAGCATGGGCCGGGTCCCCCCTGAGCATCCTCAGACACTCGACGAAATCTATGTTCGCCGGACAGGTGACGATGCAGCGTCCGCATCCGACGCAGGCCGCCCGGCCGAAATCACCCAAAAAGGCCTGCTGCTTGTGGAGGTAGCGGTGCTTCAGGCGCGCGCCGCGGCCGTCGCGGAAGTTGTGGCCACCGGCCACCAAGGCGTGCTCCCGGAAGAGGCAGCAGTCCCACTCCCGCCAGCGAGTTCCCCGCTCCCCGTCCAGCTCCAGCTTATCGAATACGTCGTAACAGTAGCAGGTGGGGCAGACCATGGAGCAGGAGCCGCAGGAGAGGCAGCGGTCGCCCAGCTCGTCCCAGATCGGGCTCTCGTACTCCAGGTCCAGGATGGTGGGCAGGTCGCTTATCTCCAGGGTCAGGCTGAAGGCCTGCTC
>DAOVLG010000294.1 GCA_030631385.1 Candidatus Coatesiibacteriota bacterium
AGCCGGTGAGGATCTCGTCGAGGTCGTAGAAACCGGTGAGGATCTCGCTCCTGGTGGACCGGCCCTCGTGGAGGGCGCGCATCTGTTCGATGGCGAAGTCTACGAGCTCGGAGAGCGGCTTCACCTCGCGGCGCATCCGCCGTTCGGCGATCTCCAGGATCAGCCCCTCGGCCTTTTCCAGGACCGTGGCCGGCGGCTCGGTGTCGGCGCGGGCCGCCTCGTTGATCGTGGCCGCCGCCTTGACCAGGGAGCGCAGGATCGCCTTGTCCCGGATGATCTCAAGGTGGGAGGAGAGCCCGGCGGTGGTCGCCGTGGACTCCTTAACCTCCACCAGGTAGCCCAGCTCGGCGTCGGTGAGCCCCTCGGGTGACCGCTGCAGCTCGTCCGAAACGGTCACCAGATCTATGGTGTCCTCATGCTTGGTGTACAGGTTTACAACGGCGGTGAAGATCCGCCCGTGGAGCGGCTTTAGAAAATCCCCAGGCCGCAACGAGGACTCGATTATCCGGTGGACCGCCTCGGGGTATCTGAGCGCCGCGCCCAGCGTCAGGCGTTCCGCCTCCAGGCTGCCAGGCAGCCCCAACTCTCTTTCCAGGTCGTCCATCGGCGGCTCCTGTTCTGTCTTTGTCCTCACCGGGAGACCTCCCATAGTTTACCTCACCCCGGACCTCCAATCAACGCCCTTGAGTCGCCGCCATGAGTTCTTTGGAAGGCGGGCTTTCGGCGGAAATCGCCGTCGCGCCGGCGGTGGCACGATTCTTGCGAAATACATCGATCTTCGCCAAATTTAGGTTTATTTGCGCAAGAATCGTGCCACCGCCTACGTCTTTTACCGATATTGTGATTTGCCCTTTCTCGTTTATCTTTTTTTCAATGATTAATACACCCAGGTTGATCCGCCGGGTTTACGCTGGATGGACGCACCGGGGCCGCCGTGCTAATATCGCACCAAAACGTCTGAAGAGAGGTGACCGTGGAGCCCTTCACCATCGGCGTCGAGGAGGAGTTCGGCCTGGTGGATCCGGCCACGGGACGGCTCGTGCCGGCGATCAACGAGACCCTCTCCACCCTTTCTGAGGCCGAGCGGTTCGAGATAAAGCCCGACGTGCACCAGGCCACCCTGGAGACCGCCACCCCGGTTTGTCTGGACCTGGAGGAGGTGGGTGCCGAACTCAAGCGCCTGCGCCACCTGGCCCGTAGGGCGGCGAACCGGGCCGGTGTTGAACTCCTCCCGGTGGGTGCCCATACCAACTGCCGCTGGCGCTCCCAGCCCGTGGTGGACTACCCGCGCTATCATCGCCTGGCGGAGCACCAGGGCGACAAATGGCTCCGGTGTCTGTTCTGGGGCCTCCACGTCCATCTGGGCGTCCCCGAGGAGGACGAGCGCATCGCAATTTGCAACGGCCTGCGCGCCTATCTGCCTCTTTTCATCGCCTTTGCCGCCAACTCGCCCTTCTGGGAGGGGAGGCGTCACCGGTCCTGCGACGCGCGTCTGCACATCTATTCCCAGTTGCAGACCGTGGACGCGCCGCCGCTTTTGAAAAACTTCGCCGAGGTGGACGCCGCCATCGGAGCCCTGGCCGACCAGGGCGCCGAGGTGGAGAAGGACCTCTACTGGGACATCCGCCCCCGCCGGATGCTGCCCACCGTGGAGGTCCGCGTCTCGGACATGCAGACCACGGTGGAGGATTCGCTGGCCCTGGTCGGCCTCGTTGTTCTAGCCGCTCTGGCGGTGCGCTCGGGCGACGGGGAGCTGCACGCCTCCGAGGATGAGATTATTCTCAACCGCACCGCCGCCATCGAGGCGGGCTACGACGCCCGGATCAGCTTCAACGGCGGGATGTCCACCGTCGCCGATACGATCCTGGATTTCCTCGAGCGCGCCGAGGACCTGGCCGCCTCGGCCGACCTCGGCGACGTCCGCTCCCTGATCGCCGACCGTGTTAAAAGGCGGTTCCACGCCGGCCGGCGCCTGTTGGATTTACACAACCGTCACCAAGGCGACGAACAAAGGCTCATCGCCGAGCTGACCGCCCTGCTCTGAAAAGTATCCCTTTAAACTCTTAGACGAAAGGAACTGAAAATGCACGATATATGCCACGTTGAAATCCCCTCGACCGACTTCGCGAAGTCGAAGGATTTTTACGAAAAGCTCTTCGACTGGAAGGTTACTATCCTAGAGGAAATGAACTACGCCGTATGGGAGGCGCCCGAGGGCCCGGACGGCGGTTTTAACTCCGTCAAAGAATCCTGCACCTGTAAAGAGGGCTGCTGCCTGGTTTACATCCTGGTCGAGAGCATTGAAGCGAAGGCCGGCGAAATCGAAGCGGCCGGCGGGACGATTATAACGCCCAAGACCCCCGTCACCGACTACGGCTGGTTCGCGATCTTCCAGGACACGGCCGGCGGCGTAGTAGCTGTTTGGGAGTCGGCGAAGAAGGAGTAAAAACCCGGGATATTTAACACTTATGAAAGAAGCCCGCCGCCATTCAATCTGGACGCTCTTCGTCGGCACCCTGCGCGAGGCTTGGCGCATCGCCTTCGACGCCATCCGCTCCAACAAACTGCGCAGTATCCTCACCGTTCTGGGGATCGTCATCGGGGTGACCGTGATCATCACCCTGGTGAGCCTCATCGAGGGTTTGTCCAACAGCGTGGCCGAGCACATCGGCTCGTTGGGCTCGAACTACATCTACATCGGCACCATACCCGCGATCCAAATGGGCCGCCCCGACCCCAAAATCTGGTTCCGCCCCGAGCTCACCCCGGACGATGTGGAGGCCATCGCCGAGCACTGCCCCGACGTGGAGGCGGTCACCCCATACTACTTCACCTCGACCCGCATCACCCACGGCGGCTACTCCACCGACCTGGTCATGATCACCGGCGGCAACGAGGATTTTTGCCGGGTCAACGTTCTCAACGTGGAGTTCGGCCGGGACTTAACCCGCGCCGACGTGCGCTCCCGCCGCCGGGTGACGGTCATCGGCTCCGACATCGGTGAGGCGCTCTTCGGCTCCCGGGACCCCGTTGGCCGCGAGGTCCGTATCGGTCGCTATCGGTTCACCGTCGTCGGCCTGTTGGAGCGGCGCGGCGACTTTTTGGGCCAGAGCCAGGACATGTACGTCGTCGTCCCCCACACCCTCTTCGGCACCATCTTCGAGCCGACCAAGATGGGGCGCAACGCCCTGTTTATAATCGCAGCAAGTA
>DAOVLG010000458.1 GCA_030631385.1 Candidatus Coatesiibacteriota bacterium
CGCCGGTGAGCTCACTCAGATCGGTATACCTTGGCGTCACAACGAGCTTTACCACCACAACCTCGGCGAATGGCTCGCGGATGCCGCCCGACCCGGGGATGTGATCGCCGTCACCTCGGCCGGGGCGATCCCCTACCTTTCGGGGTTAGAGACCCTAGACATGCTTGGACTCTCGGACGCCCACATCGCCCGGGAGGGCACCGACATCGCCGGCCTCGGTGTGCCCGGTCACGAGCGCTTCGACAACGACTACGTTCTCGACCGCGCGCCGGAGTGGATCGTCCTGGACCTCTTACCTCCCCAGCTCTTCGAGGGCACAACCCCCCAACTCCACCACGAGGCCGACCTTTTGCAACGGCCCGAGTTCTGGGAGGCGTACACCTTGATCTCACCGCCGGTACAGGGGAACTGCGTCTTCCACCGCCGCGATGATGCGGAAGGGCTGTCCCGGCTGCCGGAGGCGTCCTGGCGGGAGACCTGGCATTTCCTCTGGCCCGGTCTGCGCGAGAGGGTGCAAATCCCCGCACCGCCGCCGGCAATTACCGGAGGACCGGATATTGGCTGATAAGGAAAGGGAGCGCCTTCAGCGGATCCTTCTCGCCGGGGCCCTGCTCGTCGCCCTGGCCGCGGCGCTCTTCTACGCCGACCGTTTCCTGTGGAACTCGGTTGACGACGCCTACATCTTCCTGCGCTACGCCCGCAACTGGCTCTCGGGTCACGGGCCGGTCTTCAACCCCGGCGAACCGGTGGAGGGTTACACCAGCTTCGGCTGGCTCTCGCTCCTGACGCTTTTGATGGGGGTGGGAATACCCGGGCCGGTCGCCCTCAAGCTCCTCTCGGGGCTGTTCGGTCTGGGCGCGGTTTGGATGGCCTGGCTCCTTGGCCGGCGGCTGGGAGGACGGAATTCCTGGGCCGGTCCCATCGCCGCCTGGCTGGTGGCGCTGAACGGCAGCTTCCACTTCTGGCACCTGGCCGGGGCCATGGAGACGGGCGCCCTGGCGGTGTGCCTGGCCGGGGGGTACTATCTGCTCCTGGGGCGCCAAGGGGTGGAGGTGAGTGAGAGAAGGCGGGAGGTCCTCGGTGCGGGTGTTCTCTTCGGCCTGGGGATTCTGGTGCGTCCCGAGGGGGCATTATTCGCCTTCACCGCCCTGCTCTGGTTGATATTTAGCAAAAAAAGACGTTGGTCGGGCATCTTCATATTTATCGCACCGCTCGCCGTTCTGGCCGGAGGTCAGCTTCTCTTCCGACTGATCTACTACGGTGGACTTCTGCCCAACACCTTCTATGCCAAGGCGGGTCTGAACCGGCGTCTGTTACAGCGGGGCCTGGGCGACCTGGGGCGGTTCCTCCTCTTCACCGCTCCGCCGTTACTGTGCCTTTTAGCTATCAAATGGAAGGAGCACCGGCGCAGGCTCTGGCCGATGCTCAGCGCCACGGCGGCCTACTGGCTCTACTTCGTAATGATCGGCGGCGACTGGATGGTCTTCCGCCTCCTCGTGCCCACGCTCCCGCTGATGATGACGGCCTCCGCCCTGGGTCTTCAGCGGATCCGGGATGTTCTATCAAAGAGGAGGGCGATCGCCAACCTGCTCGCAGCGACCGTTCTCGGTGGCGGCCTGGCCCTCTCCACCTTCTGGAGCGAGCCGTCTATCACCTTCGGCGACCTTCGCTACTACTCTGAATATCTGCACTCCACCGCCGACTGGCTCAACGAGAACGCCGATCCCGAAGACGCCGTGGCGGTGACCATCGCCGGAGTAATCCCCTACTTCACCGGCCTTGCGACCATTGACATGCTCGGACTCTCCGACGCCCACATCGCCCGGAAGGGGATAAAGATCCCCGGCCTCGGGAAGCCGGGGCCCGAG
>DAOVLG010000059.1 GCA_030631385.1 Candidatus Coatesiibacteriota bacterium
CCCACGTAACGCACGATCTCCCGGGCCACGGCCAGCTTGTGCTCGGGCACGGTGGGAAATCCCGCCTCGAAGGCCGCCCGCTCGAACTCGGCCCGCATCGCCCGGAACCACTCCTGGTCGCCCTCGCTCCGGGAGAACTTGCCGTACTGCCCCGTAAAATCCTCGTGATGCAGGTGCAGCCAGTCGAAGCGTTCCAGCGCCCCGGCCAGGACCTCGGCGTCCCAGATGTGCTCGTAGGGGATCTCGGCGTAGGCGAGCGCCAGCATCACCGCGTCGTCCCAGGGCTGGTAGGTGTAGGGCGCGTAGACGGCCACCTTGGGCGCTTTTTCCAGGAGAACCGCCTCCATGTTCTCCACCTCGACCTCTGCGCGGATGGCCGCCTCGGCGCCGGGATCAACCGCTTCAAGGGTCACCCCGCGCACCGCCGCCAGCTCGACCAATCCCGGCGCTTCGGGCAACAGCCAGCTCCCGCCCCGGTAATTGAGCAGCCACTCGCAGTCGTATCCCTGCTCCAGCACCCGGTAGGCCACCCCGTAGGCCTTGAGGTGGTCCGTCTGCGCCGAGTCCATGGGGACGAGGTATTTTCCCCACGCCGGGGCGAGCGCCAAGAGAAGGGCGATGAGGGTGAGGCGTTTCATGGCCGGTTAGTATACGGTCCGCGCGCGCCGGCGTTCCACAAAGGACGGGGTAGGAGCCCCCGCCAAATGGTAATAAGAAGAATAAAGGAACTTTTTTTTAAGGCAAATGCTCTAATATCCAATTTATCATTAATAACGTTGATTCTGAATCATTCCAAGTACAGTCAAGAAGATGATGGGAAAACGTATTTCTGAATACGCCGTAAAGACCTGCTAATAAATTACGAATCGCTTCTCTTTCATCATCTGGGATTTTATTCGCAACGATTCCTTTCGAACCAAATATACTATTAACTAACGTGTCGCCGTCCATCTTGTCCGGCATTCCATATTTTTTTCGCAGTGTAGCGCTAAGATAAATAAAACCTCTCCGTATGGCATCTCCATATTGCCATTGTTCGAGTTGACTGCTAATTGTAGTTTTTAAATCATCATTAAATTGGTTCACGCTGAAATAGTTATGGAATTCTTCTCTTATAATAGGTATGTCTCTAGAAATTATATCTTTAATATTTCTATTGACACGATAACTTAAAAAATACAAATTATCATCTATTGCAGATTCACTTGTTTCAACTGTTGGAATCGGTAGTCTCTGATATATACATGATAACAAGTCTTCAGGTGAGCCCTTTTTAATTTCTTCCCAGATATCTGATAGTCCTTTTATATCACGATAGAATTTGTCATTTTGAGTCGATTTGTCATCATACGTATCTGCAAAATAATTAGCTAGTTTGTTAAATGTATTTATCTTATCCATTAACCTTAGCTCAAGAAGATACATTTTCCCTCCTTACAAATCTGCCAGGTCGTCGTCGGTCTCGCCGCGTTTGAGGCGCTCCAGGTCCTCGGCGGCCTTTTGGCGTTTGGACACTTCATCGGTCTCCTGGTCTACCTTGGATTCCACCCCGACCAGGGCGTCCAGGTCCCGCTGGAGCATCTCGGCGCGGTCGGTGGGGGTGAGCTCGGGCGCGGTCTCCTCGATGACTAGGGACCGTGCGAGCAGTTCCTCGGCCTCGGCCAGTTTGTCGCGGCACCGCTGCTCGTCTTGGCGGAGATCGTCGAGCTTCTCGGCGGCGGCGTCCACGAGATGCTGCTTACCGGCGTCGGCGGCTAACCTGTGCCGCTCCTCCCACTTCTCGATCTCGCCCAAAACCCGCTCCAGGTCCTTCTCGAAGAGCTTCTTGACCTTTAGCGCTTCGTAGTAACCCTGTCCGTGCCCGGCCATGGCCCGCCCCTTTAAAGGAAATAATTACACGGGGAGGAGCGGTGCTGCCCCTCCCCGGTTGTCAACTCACGTTAGGGTGGTTTACAGGTCTTCGAGGTCGGAGGTGGCGTCGCCCTCCTTCAGGCGTTTGAGCTGCTCGTCCACGCCCACCTTATCCAGCTCCTCGAACTCCCGCTCGAGGGTGTCGGCCTCGAGCTCGGCCATGTCCACGGCGGCCTCGCCCTCGGCCTCGAGCTGGTCCACCCTTTCCTCCATGCGCTCGAAGGTGGCGAAAGCGCCGGAGTCGTTGATCCCGGCCATTGTCTCGTGGATCTTTTTCTGGGCCTCGGCGCGCTTGGCCCGGGCAATCAGGAGCTGCTTCTGGCTCTTGCACTCGCCTATCTTGCGCTGGAGCTGGCGCAGCGAGCTCTTCAGCGATTCGGTGGCCTGCTTCTGCTTCTCCCACTGCTCCTTGAAGCCGCGGGCGGTATCGGCGAACTGCGTCTTGCGCAACAGCGCCTCCTGGGCCAGGTCCTCGCGCCCAGAGTCCATGGCGGCCTTGGCCTTGTCGGCCCAGGCGAAGGCCTGCTTCTTCGCCTTTTCGTACTGGTTGTGGAGCCGCTTCTCGTCGGCCACGGCCACCATCACCTGCTTCTTGGCCTCGGCGTACTTCTCCTCCATCTCGAAGACCATCTGGTTGAGCATCTTCTCGGGGTCTTCGGCCTTGCTCAACAGGTCGTTGATGTTCGCCTTGAGGATGTCTCCCAGTCGCTTAAAGATTCCCATGATCGCTCCCGTATCCGGTGTGTTTTAACGCAATGAAAAAAATGGAGAGGGGCTTAACCCTTTCGGATGGCCTTGTAGATCATCTGGGCCCCGTTCTCCAGGGCCATGACGCTGGCGTGGATCTCCTCGGCGTGGATGCCGGCCACCTCGACGGTGTCTATCAAGACCAGATCGCCGGCGTCAATGGCGATCGCGCCGTGGTCGAGCTTCATGTTCAGTCCGAGCAGTTTTTTATAGAAGGCGGCGTCGGCGTCCGAGGGCACCTCGACCAGCTTCAGCCGGAAGATCATCAGGCTCTCGGCCACCGTGATCACCACGTTGGTGGAATCGTCGTGGTCGGCGTTGACCAGCCAGACCCCCTCGGAGACCTCGCTGTAGTCGTAGTTCAAGCTGAGGAAGAAGTGTTCCAGTTTCTCAGGCGTGAGCATGTCGCCCCCTTGATGTGGCTGGTTGGTTGGTCTGGAGGTCGTCGTATCAGCGGCTAACAGTCTAGCAGACTCTGAAGGCGGCTGACAAGTTGCAGCCGCCTCGATTTATCGTTTTTTTAATGTAAGGTGATAAAAGATGCAACTCAATTTCCCAACTATCTCTTTCGATAGGCATTCCGGCGATGGGTGACTTTGACAATCAGGACTAAAAGCGCATTCTCCTCGATAAGATAAATAACTCTGAAGTCACCGACACGTATACGATATTCGTTTCTTGTGCCGCTTAATTTGACCGTTCCGGGCGGGTGTGGATTAACAGACAACCGTTCAATTCTTGCAAGAATTCTCCTCGCTTCCCACCGGGTTAATCCTTTAAGCTGTCGTTGGGTCGCCGGGGCATACTCGATGGAATAGGACATCTATTACAGCCCGAGCTCCTCTTTCATCTGTTCGTGGGTAAGGGTTCCCACCTCGCGTGCCTCGGCCAGAGCTTCCACTGCATCCCGATGATCGATCTCATCCTCGAAACGCCGAAGCAGACTGATAAACATGCGGTACTGTTTCGGTGAGATTATCGCGGCGAACCTTTTATTCCGTCTGGTCAAGATAAAAACCTCATCGCGATAGTAAACGTTGTTAATCAGATCAGCTAAGGTGTCACGTGCTTTTGTGATTGAGATGCTGTTCATGGTTTTTCCTTTAATGTACCATTTGTACGTTACGTAAGTATAATAGCCTCTTTTTCCTAAATCGTCAAGTGTAATTGGCGATACTTACCGTGCGTGTTGGAAATTCACTCCCACTCGATGGTTGCAGGGGGTTTGCTGGACACGTCGTAGGTCACCCGGTTGACGCCGGGGACCTCGTTGATGATCCGGCTCGAGATCTTAGCCAGGACGTCGTAGGGCATTCGGTACCAGTCGGCGGTCATGCCGTCCACGCTGGTCACGGCCCGCAGGGCGACGGTGTTGGCGTAGGTGCGCTCATCGCCCATCACCCCCACGCTCTTGACCGGCAAAAGGATGACGAAGGCCTGCCAGATGTCGTCGTAGATTCCGGCGGAGCGCAGTTCCTCGAGGTAGATGACGTCGGCGGCGCGGAGGATTTTAAGCCTTTCCTTCGTTACCTCTCCGAGTATGCGTATCGCCAAACCCGGTCCGGGGAAGGGGTGCCGTCCGAGTATCTTTTTGGGGATTCCCAGCTCGCGGCCCACCGCCCGCACCTCGTCCTTGAAGAGCTCCCGCAGCGGTTCGATCAGCTTGAGGTGCATCTTCTCCGGGAGACCGCCCACGTTGTGATGGCTCTTGATGGTGGCCGACGGGCCCTTGACCGAGACGCTCTCGATCACGTCGGGGTAGAGGGTGCCCTGGGCGAGGAACCTCGGTCTGGGCGTTATCCCCTCGGCGGCCCGCTGGAAGACCTCGATGAAGGTGTGGCCGATGCGCTTGCGTTTTTCTTCGGGATCGGTAACGCCGGCCAGGGCGGAGAGGAAATCCTCCGAAGCGTCCACCATCGTCACCGGCAGCCCCAGCTCGGCGTAGCCCTCCATGACCTGTTCCGTCTCCCCGGACCGCAGGACGCCGTTGTCCACGAAGATGCAGTGCAACCGGTCCCCCAACGCCCGGTGCAGGAGCACCGAGTTGACCGTGGAGTCCACGCCGCCCGACAGGCCGCTGACTATATGACCGTCGCCCACCTCCTGGCGCACCCGACTGATCGTGGACTCGATGAAGGAGCTCATCCGCCAGTCACCGGCGCAGCCACAGACACGGTAGAGGAAATTTTCGAGGATGGCCGGGCCGTCGGGGGTGTGGTGGACCTCGGGATGGAACTGGACGCCGAAGATGGGCCGGTTCTTGGCGCGGATAGCGGCGTAGGGGGAGTTGTGCGTGTGGGCGATGGCCTCGAAGTCCGGGGGCAGGGCCTCCACGCGGTCGCCGTGGCTCATCCAGACCGGCTCCTCACCGCCCAGGCCGGTGAAGAGGTCGCTGTGATCGGTGATAGAGAGGGTGGCGGGTCCGTATTCCTTGCGGGTGGCCCTGCCCACCCCGCCGCCAAAACGCTCCACCGTGGCCTGTAAGCCGTAGCAGATACCCAGTACGGGCAGGTTGACCTTCTCGAAGAAGTTTTTCGGCAGGTGCGGCGCGCCGGGTGCGACGATACTCGCCGGACCGCCGGAGAGGATGACCCCCTTCACCTCGGACGAGAGGTAGCTATCCGGTGGTGTGTCGTAGGGGGTTATCTCGCAGTAGACGCGGGCCTCGCGGACCTTGCGCGCGATGAGCTGGGTGTACTGGCTGCCGAAGTCTAAGATGACGATCCGCTCCATATATCTCCAACGTGGTTAGAGTTGAATGGCCCCATTTTACCAGAGCAACGGCCCACAAGTAGAATTTAAAAAGAAAAACCCCCCACCGGGGGAGGTTTCCCGTGTCGGGATATTTACTGAATCACACCGTCGAGGCAAACCCCCCACTCGACGACGGTGAAGCCCTCGCGCTTGAAGATCGGCACCGCTGGCGACTCGCGGAGGGCGTTCAGCCGCTCGTCGTCCTCGTCCATGCCCTCGATGTAGTAGTAGAGGCGCAGGAGGCTGTCGGGCTCTGGGTTAATATCCAGGGTCACGTGGGGATCGATGTCCTTGGCGTAGTTGGGGTGGAGGAGGTAGTAGGGGTGGGCGTTTAGGCGCGGCACCCAGTAGGAGACGAAGTCTTCTATCTCCCGGCCCCGGAAGCCCACCAGCTCCAGGTTCTCGCGGAAGAAACCCTCGACGTCTTCCGCGCCAACGACGTAGGGGTGGCCCATGTTCCACTCGCCGGGCACCTCGGCCTCGTAGAAGAGATAGTCGAAGGTGCCGTCTATTTCACCCTCCGGCGTTACCTCGACCTCCCATCCGAAGCCGTAGGGCGGGTCGCTGACCGTCACCCCTCCACCTTGGGGGAAGTCCAGCCGGACCGAGACCTCGGTCGTCTCCTCAGGGTAGAGGTAGATGTTGGGCTTTTCTATCGTCAGCACCGCGTCTTCCGGAGGTCGTTTCAGGATAAATGTCACGGTGGATCGAATCCCCGCAACCAGGAGCACGTCCTCAATCGTACTATCGACGTATCCCGGTGCGGAGCACTTAACCGTGTAGCGTCCCGGCGGAATATCGGCAAATGATGTAGTGCCGTCTTCAAGGGTGATTAAGTGAACATCGGTTCCCTCGACGCGGATAATGGCCCATTGGATAGGGTTACCGGCCTCATCGGTAACGACCCCCGACAGTGTGGCGTACTCCTCCGCCGAAGACACCGCCGTCATCGCGACGATTCCCAGTATAATCAAGGTCTTTTTCAACTGCCCGCCTTTTAATGAAGTAGCGAGGTGAACTCCTCCAGAATCACGCCCCACTCGACGACGGTGAAGCCCTCGCGTGGGAAGCTGCGCGGCTCCGGCTCCGGGACGTAGCGCTCTACGAAATCCACCCCGGAGATGGCGTAGTAAAGACGGAGGAGGCTGTCGGGCTCCGGCTCGATGATGAGCCTTATCAGCGGCTCTATCTCCTTGGTGTACTGGGGGTAGATGACGTAGAAGGGAAAATCCGCCAGGCGGGGTACCCAGTACTCGACGAAATCGGCGATCTCCCGGTCGTTAAAGCCGTGGTCAGCGAGGTTTTCTCTGAAGAAGGTTTCCACCTGCCGCTTTTGGACGACCCAGGCCCGCTCGAACTGCCACTCCGGGGGTACTGTGGCCTCATAGAAGAGGTAATCGTACTCGCCGTCTATGCGCCCGTCGGATGTGACGTTTACGGTCCAGCCGTCGCCGTATGTCGGCTCCGAGACGGTCACCCCGCCGCCCGCGGGGAACTCGAGCCTGACCGTGATCTCGGTCTGTGTCTCGGGGTAGAGGTAGAGGTTGGGCTTCTCCACCTCATAAATTAACTCGCGCAGGGCGAAGTTCAGATGCCGCTCCTCACCGGCGGCGAGACGGATGTCGAGGTTGTAGCACGACTCTAAGTAGTCGCCGTGGCAGACGGTGTCGTAGGTTCCGGGAATGATGCCCTCGATCCGGTACAGTCCATCCTCATCGCTCATCGTTCGGTAGAGGGGCTCGTCCACGAAGAGCCAGGGCCGATCCCCCAAACTGAGCGGCCTCTCCTTCTCCTCTTCCTCCTCCTCGAGGTCCACCGCCAGGTAGAGCTCGACCGAGGCCTCGGGGATGGGATCGCCGGCCAGGTCGTAGACCGCTCCGACGAGTGTCGCCGTCTGGCTGGCCGCTGCGACCAGGGCGGAGAGTGTTAGGAATAGTACAGCCATCCGCATGTTTGGCTCCTCTTTAGTAGAGATAGGCGCTCACATCCGCCGGGCTGAGGATGACCCCCCACTCGTGGACGGTGAAGCCGCCCGCCTCGAAGGCCGGTATTTCCGCCGGCATCAGCTCCATCTCCTCCTCCAGCCCCTCGATGACGTAGGCCAGGCGGATGAGTGAGTGGGGCTCGGGCTCCACGTCCAGACTGACAATCTCACCGTAGATCGCGTTGTACTGGGGGTGGAGCGCGAAGTAGGGATGATCGGTCAGGTGCGGCACCCAGAACTCCACAAAATCCTCGATCTCCTGCTCATAAAAGCCGGTGACGGCGAGATTTTTTCGAAAGAAGCCTTCCAGTTCCTCCCTCTTCACGATCCAACCCTGCGAGCGCTGCAGGGGGGCGCCGCCGCTTCTACCCTCGTAGAAAAGAAACGTGTGTTCGCCGTTGATGGTTCCCTCGGGGGTGACGGTGACGCGCCAGCCGTCGCCGTAGGGCGGATCGGAGACGGTGACCAGACCACCCGCCGGGAAACTGAGCTTCACCGAGACCTCGGTTACCTCGGTGGGATAGATGTAGATGTTGGGCTTGGCAATGCCATCGGCCTCTTCGATGGTGATTGTCAGCCGGTAATCGGTATACAAGTTGAAGGCGTAGGTCTCCTCGCTGCACTCCGCCTCGGTGGGCGCAGCGTCCTCTAAAAGCGCAGAGCGGTCGCCCACGGTCACCCGCAGGTCCCACGTCCCTTTGGGGACCAGCATATCGGAGAACCAGCCCTCACCGTTCGTCACGTAACTCTTACCGGTGCCGACTAGATCCACCACGGC
>DAOVLG010000339.1 GCA_030631385.1 Candidatus Coatesiibacteriota bacterium
AGGAGAGAGAAATGAAAGATAATCTACTTATTTTAATAGGAGCAGGGGCTACATTTGGTTATAGTCCTTGTACAAAAGATATTACTGAACATCTACTTGAATGGGATTCAACATGCGAAAAATGTATTAATGGACATCAAAAGGTCAAAGATGTTCTTGTATATAATAGTATACATGAGTTGCTTACAAAATTATATAGTAGGGCAATCAATGAACATACAATTAACTTTGAGGAGTTGATACATGCATGTGATGAACTAGCATCTTTTCTTATGCCGGCTGCGGAAAACCCGCACTCTAAATATATCCCAATAATGCAAGCCTTTTTAAAGAAAAAAGAAACGATAAAAGGTTGGGAGGATCAATTTGCATTCGCGAGTTTGGTTTTTGAAGCATTAATTGAATTACCTAATTATGTCTATAATAACCTAATATCACCAAGTACTTGTCCAATTGTAGACGGATTAAGAGAGTTATCAAGGCACTTTAATATCAAATTATTTTCATTGAACTATGATACAATACCATTATTATCCGGTATTCCTTTTGAAACCGTTTTTTCTGGGAATTATAAAGATAAACATGGTGAATACAAGCTATTTGATTCATCTTTCTTATATTATGCACCTCACACTTACGTAAACATACATGGGTCAGTACATTTATCAATAAGCAGATTTTATAATAAGATAAAATGGTATGTTCAACCAGGAAGTGCATATTCAACTAATTTAGAGCTAGGTGGATCAAATTTACAAACACAGGATAAACACATTAAGTACCCTACACCAGTAATTACAGGATTCCGTAAAGCTGATTATATAATCGATGAGCCCTTTAGAACATTTTACCAGTACTTTAATTATGAAACTGATCGTTGTAATAATTGGCTAATAGTGGGCTATGGAGCAGGAGATTTGCATATTAATGCTGTATTGAGTAGCTTTGCAGAGAAAAAAAGGTTTGATTGTAATTTTAATATCATGCTATCTACTTTTTGTAATTATGCTGAGTATAAAACTGGTTCTTACAACGAAATTCCCATTGATAGCCCTCCTAATTCGCCACTTAATGTGTTAGATCGTTGTTTTCACCCAATATTTGGTAAATTATTAATGCATCCGAAAAATTTAAGAAAAATAAACTTTAATAGGCTTACTACTGAGATTAATTCACTTAATAAACTATGTAAGTGGATACAATTATCCTACAATCTTGAAGGTCATAAATGGGTTTTTGGTGAAGGCATAGATGAGGTTATCAAATACTTTAAAGAAGGATTCAGTAAATACAGATTTTCCAATGTAAGTGGGTAGAAAATAATGTGTGGTGATTTCCTAACAGGGTCGGCGGTGGCCGGCCCTTTTTTACGCCGGTCGGTTTATTTCAGCCGTTTGTGAAACCCGGATCGTCGGGCGGGTATCCAAGGGGATGAACACGGGAAAGCGTTTACAAATATCAGCAAAAGGAGAAAAAATGAGCGGCCTCTTTCTGATGCTTCGGATTGATCGCGAGCGGCGGGGATTCCGCTCCCGATAGAACACAACGGGTAGAATGCGGGGTCGGCGGTGGCCGGTCCCTTTTTTCATGCATCCTCCCTCTCCCCGTGGGAGGAGCATTCGCTCACGGGCCGGGGGTGAGGGCTGCCGTTGAAGCGCGGCGGGGATTAAAATCCCCCGCCCTACATTTACACCCCTCACCCTAACCCTCTCCCCAGAGGGGCGAGGGGACGGTGCGGTGGGCGGGTCTAAAGACCCGCCCCTACGGATGTTTTTGGTTGATTGCTGCAGGGTGACCGTACAAGTTCGTTCGGCGTTACCGGGGCCCTTTTCTTTTACTCTTCGGCACGGTTATTGCTTTATTATTCCAGCGACTACGTAGAATCATCAACGTAATCGGGGAGGTGCGGAATGGACGCGGGGAATCTGGAGCACAAGTGCGCGGCCTGGCGGAGGCTCACTCCCCGGGACGACCAGCTCGGTTTCGAGACCCGCCTTTTGGCCCGGGACATGTGCGAGTCGGTCCTGAGCGGGCGAGACGACGACGACACGCGGCGGCTGCGTATGATGCTGGCCGACGCCGATTTCGAGGTGCTCCGGCTCTTCCACGAGACCAACCTCACCGGTCGGCAACTGGCCGAGCTTCGCTGTGTGCTGGAGGATTACCGCCGCGCCTACTACGGTCCCCTGAAGAGGCACTTCGCGCCCACGCCGGAGCGGGAGCGCTGGTGGCTGTGGCTGGACGAGATCGCCTCGGACGGGTTGTCGTCGTCCAGGTCCGGTGGGAACGGCCGGAATTGATCCGCCCCTCGCACGGACGCGCATCGTGTAAGAAAGCCGGGGTCCGGCGGGTGTGAGCTCGCCCCCAAGTTGACTTGGCCCCGGCCGGTCTATATCATTTTGCGGCGACTGGATTAGCCGGAGGAAGCGTCCGCTTGGGTAACGTCATCGGCATCAGCGCCCTGGACAAGGAGAGCACGGTCACCCTGGTCCAGGACGGGGTGATCACCTGGGCCGTCTCCGAGGAGCGGCTCACGCGCGTGAAGCAGCAGCGGGGCTTCCCCTGGGGCGCGCTGGAGATGGTCTTCGACCGCACGGGCCTGGGTCCCGGCGATATTGAAGCGGTGTGCTACCCTTTCCTTCCCGCGCCGGAGGAGCTGGCCCTCCGCCGCCGGCGGGCGTATTCGCACATCCGGGAGAACCGCAAGCGAAGGGGGCCGGCCAGCCGCCTCCTCCACCGGCTCA
>DAOVLG010000275.1 GCA_030631385.1 Candidatus Coatesiibacteriota bacterium
CGGGACCAAGGCGCTCTCGTTGAGACGATCATCGTTGCGGTAGAGGTTGACGCCGACCAGCTCACCCGCATCCTCCAGACGCCAGGATAAGAGCACGCCGTCCCCACCAGCCGTGCCCGTGAACTCGACAACCAGGGTGTCCACGTCATCGTCCACCGTGGTGGTTCCCTCGTAAGGCCAGGCGTCCTGGGCGGTTACGGTGACGAACATCTCGCCCGGCTCGGAGGCGTCGGGGTACAGGGTGACCTGACCGCTGGAGTTGGTGGTGCCGGTAACGTAGCAGTCGTCCTCTTTGAAGAGGCAGACGAGGGCGCCCTCCACCGGCGACCCATCTGCCGTAACGGTCACGGTGAAGCCGCCGTGGCTCCAGTGTTCGGGGTGCTGTACGGTGAGGTTACGCATCTCGTCGGTCCACCCCACGGTCTGGGTGGGCCCGAGGACGTTGTTCTCGTAGATGCTCCAGCGGAAGTAAGCGTTCCCTTTGGCGCTGGGGACGAAGTAGGCGGTCATGTCGGCCATGGCGTAGCCGAAGTTGGTCTTGGCCTCGTTGAACATGGAGCAGAAGAACTGCTGGTCCAGCAGGTCGCAGGGTCCGTAACCGGGCGCCCCGGGTGAGTACCACCCGTAGCGCGAGTTCATGATCGAGGCGAGCATCCCGCCGTTCGGGGCGAGGACGATCTGTTCGCTGAAGCACTGGTAGCGGTCGAATCCGCCGCACATACAACCGATGGAGTTGATCCAGCCCAGCTCGTCGCCGTTGGTTAGGGCGTAGGCGTCGCTGCCCCACATGTTGGTGTAGCCGCAGCCGATGCTGGAGTAGTTGGAGTGGGCGCAGTGGTTGGTGACGGCGCAGTTGCCGGCGTTCATCTGGGCGATGACGGCGGAGCGGCTGATGTTGCCGAACTTCTGGTAGAGCTTGGTGACCGGATCGAACTGTGTCGGCAGGTAGAGCAGATCAACGCGGTCCTTGGCGGTGCCGCCCGAGGTGTAGGAGTCGAGGTAGGCCCCCAGGAAGAGGGCGTCGGTGGTGTGACCCGCCGGAATCTCCTTCTCGTAGGTCAGGGTCTTGGCGACCATCGTGTCAACGAAGCTGGCGCCAACGACGGGGAAGCGGGAAACGTATACGTCTGGATACATGTCGGGGTTGTCGTCGGGCCACTCGCCCCAGTAACCGTCCCCGTCCAGGTTCCAGGTGCCGTCCAGGTCGGAGAAGTAGAGATCGCAGGGGATACGGCGGTCGTCCTCGGAGGTGCCGCCGATGATCACATAGGCGCGACGCTCCATGAGCTGGTTGCAGTCACCGCCCAGGAGCACCCATTTGGTGGACCAGTTCTCGTAGGCGTCAATGATGAAGTTGCGGATGCGCTCGGCTTTGTCGCGACCGGTGTAGTTGTCGAAGATGTACTCCGTGGTGACGATGGCGGTGGTGCAGCCCTTCAAGAGCTTCCAATCCCGCAGGGGCTCGAAACTCTCGACGAAGGCCTCCGGGGTGATCACGATCCATTCGGCGGTGTCCCCCACATCGGGTCCGTTGAGGCCGGGCTCCGGGTCGGGGGCACCGGTAAAGGACGGCTCGACGATCGGCACGGAAAGGTAGACGTCCCAGGGGTTAACGACGATGCTTCTGACCCACTCGAGGTTCAGCTCGGCCACGTTGCGGGTTAGCTTCGAGGGAACGCGTACCTCGTAAGGCAACACCTTGGTGGTGATCTCGAACTCGATCCGGGTGATCACAGAGAGTTTGCCCGAAGCCGGCTCGTAGATGAAAGGGCAGAACTCGACCGAAGCGACACCCAGACCACCCAGGTTACCCCCTCCCACAGCCTCCAGGGGAACCGCGGGGTAGGGATCGGCGGAGGTGTAGATGCCCTCGTCGAAGACTGCTTTGAACTCTTGAGGCTTGCTTAAAGGTAGGGGGGTGCTGACTGGTAGGACCACATGTCTCCCCGGCAGCTCTTGCACCACCATATCGCTCACCGTGACCTCTGCGGTACCCAGACCAACCGGAACACTGATGAACAGCGGCAGGGTGGGGAGCATCGGCACACCCTCCTCGGTGGGGTAGTAGCCCTCGCCGACGGTGGGAATGACGTACCCCTCGCTCGGAACCAGCCCAACCGCGCTCGGGTCCAGGCTGAAACTGTAGGCCAAAGCGAGGACGGGTAGAATCAACGTGATTAGAGCAAGCTTACGCAAGATTCCTCCTCAACGGAATTGTATAGGGATCGTCAATCTGTGATGGTGAGCCTGCGAACAAAAAACGGTTAGCAGAAAAATCCCCCGTAGTCAAGGGTAATCAGGGGTGTGCGTGAGGGGGTGTGGACTTACATCTCCAGGACATCGTAGGGCAGGAGGTGGAGAACCGGTTCGGGAATCCCATCCGGCTCTCCCCCGAACCGATGATACCCTTGGACGGCGCTGGTGATAAAATCCTCGCTCGGCGGCTTGCCCAGCTCGATGAGGCGGGCGATCAACTTAAGCTCGCAGGTGTAGACCAAGAGGTTCTCGTAGTTGGAGTAGGTAACCTCCACCGTACTGTAGGCGTGGGGAATCGCGTGCAGGGACTCGTGGTAGGCCAGGCAGTAAAGATCGGACTCGTTGGAGATCACCGAAGAACCGATGGGGCGGAGGTATATCTGACACACCTGGCCCCCGGTGGCGGGGTCATCCTTGAAGGGGCTGCAACTGCCGAGGTTCACCCAGTGGCTGAAGGCCGGGCTGTTCTCAAGGGCCGGGTCGTCCCCCATGGCGATCCTGACCTGCCGTTTACCGCCGGCGGCAACCAGCCGGAAGGGCGAAAGCCGCAGGATGGCCCTGGCCAGTCCACGGTACTGCGTCGGGTCCGGGAGATTAGCGGTGGCGTAGAGGTTGCCCGTCAGGATCACGTTGGCGTTCAGCTCGGTCGTGCGGGAGAGCTCCTCGGCGTAAAGGTGACCCGCCAGCCAGAGGATGGCAACCAGCATGGCGATGAATACCCCCTGACGCGCCCGGTGCCGGGCGAGGAGCATGGTCAGCTTCTTCAGCGGATCCCTTTTCCGCCCCATCCTCTTCTTCGCCAAGGCTTGCCATCCGATAAGATAAAAACGACCTGAGTAAGTATATTCCCGCCGGGCCGATATTTCAACGGTCCAGCACCAACCGGGCGCAGCCCTCCAGGACGGCGAAGCGGGACACCCGCACCGATGGATAACCGGAGGCGTACCGCTCGGCGTTCCCCCCGTGAAAGAGTAGGGGGAGCCTTTCCACCGGGACGCCGAGGTAATCCGCATATCCCCCGAACAGCCGTTCGATCGCCGCGCTGACCTGGACGAAGGCGCCCAGTCTCAGGCACTCCTCGGTGGTCGAGCCGTAGATTGACTCGGTTAACCCTTCAACCGGTTCCAATCGCGGTAGAGTATCCAACCTTCCCAGCCCCGAAAGGAC
>DAOVLG010000080.1 GCA_030631385.1 Candidatus Coatesiibacteriota bacterium
GCGGTGTAGAACCAACCCTCGGTTTCGCCGATCCAGGCCAGGGCTACCAGAATCGAAATGCAAAGAAAGAGAAGACGGAGGAAGATGGCGTAGCGGCGTGCCAGACGCCAGTCGGGTTTTCCCCGCTTTCGCATGATCCGCCGGACGCCGAATATGACCAGGCTGTAGAGGGTGAGGAGGGCGACGATACAGACGCCGCCCACCAGAAAAGCCTCCCAGTAGCCCGGCAAGTCGGAGAACCACTGGAAAATCTGACCCAACGGTCCCAGAGCCTTGCCCACCTCCTTGGTGGCTCTTTCTATTTTCTCCCCGGTATCGGGCTGTTCCTCCTCGAGTTGGGACTCGGCGTAATCTCCGGACTTCTCCTCGATCAGCCCGGGCAGGAGGGTGGTTTTGGGTCGGGGCAGCTTGAACCCGGCCTCCCGGAGCACCTCACCGTACCCGACCTGAGGCGTATCGGTCTCAACCTGCGCTGACACGGGCAGGAGACCGAATACCACAACTAAGATGAGAATTGCTCTCTTCATGGCCGCATTCGATTACCTCAGGGCATCCTTCTGGAGTGACACTAACACAACTTATTCAAAGAACTACGCCCAAGACAAGGGGATTCATCCCCTTGATCCATCCCACAAGGGGCAGGTAACCCCTTGTCTCTGAAAGAACTACGTTTCAAAGCTGATTCCGCCGAACGGTGGGGTGGACAGACCTACCCGCATTCGGTGCAGTATTTCTCCACCCAGGCGGTTAAGCGGTCAATGAAGCTGCGTAGGTTGACCAGGCTGTTGGCGAAGCTGAAGCGGACGTAACCCTCACCGGCCTCACCGAAGGCGGTGCCGTGGAGCGCAGCGATGTGGGCCTCTTCCAGGAGGCGGTCGTTTATCTCCTTGGAGGTCATCGGTAGGCTGCTCATGTCGGCGAAGGCGTAAAAGGTGCCTTTGGGCTCACCTACCTTCACACAATCTATTTCCCGCAGGGCGGGGATGAGGTATTCGGAGCGCCTGATGAACTCCTGGCGCATCTGTTCGACGGCCCGCCAGCTTTCGGGGTTCTTGATCGCCTCCAGGGCGCCGTACTGGTTGAAGGTGCAGGTGCAGGAGTTGGAATTGGTGGTCAGGGTCGCCAGCTTCTTGGCCAACTGCTCGGGCACGATGCCGAAACCCACGCGCCAGCCGGTCATGGCGAAGGTCTTGCTCCAACCGTCCACCATGATCAACCGCGGTTTCAACTCGGGAAAGTGAAGAGTCGAAACGTGGGGCTCGTCATAGGTGATGGAGGAGTACACCTCGTCGGAGAGGACCCAAAAGCCATGCATCTCGGCCAGCTCGGCGATTCTTTTGTAGTCCTCTTGGGCGAACATCCCGCCGGTGGGGTTGTGCGGGCTGTTGATGACGAGCATCCGTATCTGGTCCTCGGCGGCCTTGTCGGTCAGCCAATCGGTATCAGGACGGAATCCTTTCTCAGCAAGGAGGGGATAGGTCTCGATCCGCGCGCCGACGATCATCGCGGCGGCCTCGTAGGCGGGGAAGTTGATCTCCGGGATGAGAACGAGTTCTCCAGGGTTGACCAGGGCCTGGAAACTGAAGAAGATGAGCGGCTTGGCGCCGGGAGCGATGACTACCTCGGAGGGCCGAACGGTGGTTCGGTACTTCCCGGCGATGTGTTCGGCCACGGCCTCGCGCAGGACGGGCAGACCGGCGCTGGGGGCGTAGTGGGTCTGACCGGCGTCCAGGGCGCTCTTGGCGGCGTTGATTATGTTCGGCGGCGTGGGGAAATCGGGCTCGCCTACCTCGAGGTGGACAACCTCGATACCCTGAGCCTCCAAGGCCAGGGCCTTCTGCTTTACCTCGAAGCCGGTCACACGGCCGAAACCGAACAGACGTTCGGCGAAGCGGATCTCATCCGTAGCCATGTTCTCTCCTCGTTATTTTAAGTCTACAATCCCCGGCGCTGGCGGAGAGCCTCGAAGGCGGCCACCCCGAAGGCCACGCTGGCGTTGAGCGACTCCACGTTCCCGTAGAGGGGGATGCGTACCCCGAAGTCGCAGGCGAGTTCCACGGCGTGTCCGATCCCGAAGTCCTCGGCGCCGACGACGAGGGCCAAAGGTCCTTTCAAGTCGGATTCGTAGACGGTCTTCTCGGCATGGCCCGAAAGCCCCACGCACCACACGTCCAGCTCCTTCAGCTGTCTCACGGCCTGGGCGACGTTGTTGACCATGGCCAGAGGCAGATGGGCCGTCGCCCCGGCAGAGGCCCGCACGACGGTTCCGGTCACCGGCGAGGCGCGGCGGATGGGGATCACCGCACCGTGACAGCCGACGCACTCGGCGGTTCGCAGAACCGCCCCCAGATTGTGCGGATCCTCGAGGTGATCGGTTACAACCAGAAAGGGGCTCTCACCACGCTCCCGGGCAATTCCAACCAGGTCGTCCACGGTGTGCGGCTGATGGGTGACCTCGGCTGCGATCCCTTGATGCCTTTGGGAGCGGCAAATCTGGAGTAATTCCCGCCCGGGGACAACCGAAACCGAGATGCCGTTCCTCCGGGCGTTGTCGGCGAGCACGGAGACCTTTCGACCGCGGTTGCGCGCCACGTAGAGATGCCGAATTCCCCCGCCGGCGCGCAGGGCCTCCTGAACCGCCCTGTAACCGTAGATTAAAGCCACGGTCGCTTGACACTCATCGCCAGCAGGCGAAGGTAATTTCGGCTTCCTCTTCGCCCAGGGACCAGCTCTCATGGGTCTCCAGGTTGACGACGAGGGTCATCCAAGTCGGATCGGTGTAGGTAGTGATGAGAAGCCACTCCCCATCTGGACTTGGGCGAGGGAAGAGAAGTATGCCCTCAATCCCGGACAGCCGCTCGACCTCCAAGCCTTGCGGATCGTGGAGCCGCAGGATGGAGCCCACCGGGTTTCCCTCCACGTACTCGAAGCTGTTGTAAAAAAGCGACCCGTCGGGCGCGAACCAAGGTGAGCCCTCGTCGGCGGAGGTGTCGTAGATTGCACAGACCGACCCGGTTGCGAACTCATACCCCCAGAGACCCCAATCCCCCTTCGCGCCGCCGGAGCCGTCGCGGTTACTGGAAAAAACGATAAAAGCGCCGTCCGGAGAGAGCGTCGGCGATTGGCAATCCGCCTCCCCCGGGGTTAACTGGACGAGTCCGTCCCTATCCAACCGGAAGATCTGCCAGCGACCGGTCACCGGCTCCAGGGCGTCGAAGACAACCGAGTCGGGCAGGGGAACCGCCGCCGAAGCCAAACCGGCGGGGTAGGGTGAGAGATCGAAGCGCAGTTCCGGCTCTCCGAAGCGGTCACCGGTGAAGGCGAGGGACCACAGGGCGGGATCTCCCTCGTCGGCCCCGGCCCACGCCCAGAGCTCGCCCCCGTCCGGGGTTATTGCCAACTGGTCCACCGGCCCGGTGAAGGGCAGTTCCACCCGATCACCAAAACGTAAGCCTTCATCGCCTAATAGGGGCAGGTAGTAGGCCCGGCTGGTGGCTTCCTCCTTGAGGACGTAGACGACGCCCAACGGCCGTCGTCCAACCTTACAGGACAGTGTAACGAGAGCAAGTATGGCGAATAACAAGCGTAGTGGTAGCTTCACGCTACCGCCCTTCGTCAGGCTTCCGGTCCGTGATCAACGCCACGGCCCAGGCCGCGATCCCCTCGCCACGGCCGGTGAAACCGAGCCCCTCGGTGGTGGTGGCCTTGATGGAGAAGTCGCGGGGAGTGATACCTAGAATATTCGCCAGCCTCTGTCTCATCGCCGGAATGTGGGGCGCCAGCCGGGGACTTTCGCAGGCGACAACGCAATCCACGTTGACAACCTCTCGTCCCTCCACCCCAAGCATCTCCATCACCCTAAAGAGTAGATCGCAGGAGTCCGCCCCGGCGTACCGGGGGTCGGTATCGGGGAATTTTTCGCCGATGTCGCCCAGCCCCACCGCACCCAGGAGGGCGTCCATCACCGCGTGAACCAGCACATCGGCGTCGGAGTGCCCCCCGAGCCCCCGCTCGAAGGGGATCAGGGCGCCGCCCAGAACCAAGGGGCGCCCGGAAACCAACCGGTGCACGTCGAAACCGAAACCGACCCTCATGCTCCAAACCGCCCAAGTCATCGTACGGTTTGGATTTTAGGTATATCCGGTCGGTGTGTCAACACGGCCCCGCCCATAAACGGCTGGGGTGATATCCCGCGTACGGACTCCCCCTCCGCCGGACGGAAACGAAGGTGGTGTGCTATACTCCCTAAAGTATACTCAAACCCGCTGTAACGCCAATCTCCCGGTATGTTTAGGTCATCACTCTACACGCTGCTCATCCTCGCCTCGGTCTCCCTGGGCGGCGATCTACGCCCGGACTACACCAGCCTGGAGGATAACACCCGTCGGGGGGAGTTCGACCCGCTCATGGGCGGGGCTATCAAAAACGATCTCTCGAGTCTCACCGACTACCTCAACCCGGAACCCTACCTCTTCGAGGCCGAGCTCCGGGGCGAGTTCTCCCCGGGTGAGTCCGCCGCGGTGTGGCGGGAGATCAACCGCGCTCTGGAGGCCGGAGAAACGCTGATCCGCCGCGAGCCCATCGTCTGGGAAACACTTGCCGACTACCGGCCCTACGAGAAAGTAGGCCAGTGGCGCCTCCTATACGACACGGCCGAGGCGGGCGAGTGGGATGACCCCCGCCGCACCCGCACCGAGAGACCCAGGGTCTCGATCCTGATGTACCACGACATCCGCGAGGTTTCCCGCTACTCCACGGTCATCACCCCCTGGCAGTTCGAGGAGGAGGTTCGCTGGCTCTTCGAAAACGGCTACGAGTTCATCACCATCGGGGAGTTGTTGGACGCGATCTACTCCGGCGGCGGCGACCTGCCGGTCCGCTGCGTGGCGCTGACCTTCGACGACGGCTGGAGCGGGGTCTACCGGCACGCCTACCCGATCCTGAAACAGTACGGCGGTACGGCCACCCTCTACCTCTACACCAACTACATCGCTGTCGGTGGTCGCTCAAATACCTGGGATGAGTACCGGGAAATGCTGGCCTACGGCTTTGAGATAGGCAGTCACACCGTCTCCCACTGCGATCTGACCGATCGGGACGCCTGGAGAGGTCGGGGGCCCAAGCCACCCTCGGGACGAGGCAACTACACCCAGCGACTGATGCACGAGCTCCTCGACAGCAAACTGATCCTCGAGGAGCATCTGGGTGTGCCCATCCGGAGTCTGGCCCTGCCCTACGGCGCCTACGACGACTACGTTCTCAAGAGCGCCCTTTTAGCCGGTTATGAGGGCATCCTCACCATTAAGTCGGGTAACACCCACGTGGACGTCGACACCAACGAGATCGAGCTCCGGCGCTGGAACATCGTTCCCTCCATCGGTCTCAAGGCCTTCATTGAGCGTTTGGAAAGGGAGTGATGACGCAACCCAACGCCCGCTCGGTGGCCTGGGAGGCGCTTTGCGGGGTGGCCGGAGGAAGGGGGAACGCCGAGACGTTGCTGAGAAAGTTACTGGCTAAAATCGAACTGCCGCCCGTTGAGAGGCGGCTGGCCTTCGAGCTGACCCTGGGAACCCTGCGGAAGCGGGGTTACCTCGATTACGGCTTAAACTTTCTGCTGAAACGCCCCCTGAGAGAGCACCACTCCGATCTGCGCGAGCTTCTGCGCCTGGGGGCCTACCAGATATTGGAGCTGGATCGGGTACCGGCCTACGCCGCCGTTTCCCAAACGGTGGAGCTGGCCCGGGAGCGGGATACGACGAAAAGAGCCGCGGGGTTGGTCAACGCAGTCCTCCGGCGCCTGAGCGAAGGATACCCCAAACCACCCGATATGGAGCGGGATCCCGTTGGTTACCTGGCTGTGACCGGCAGCCACCCCCGCTGGCTCATCGCCCGCTGGCTGGAGCGCTTCGGCTTCGAGGAAACCGAACGGCTCTGCAACCGGAACAACGAGCCTCCCGACAGCTTCGTCTTCGGAAATACTCAACGAGGTGCCAGCCGGAAGGATATTACCGGGCTGAACCTCGATGGAGAACCGGTACCGGACTTCCCCGGCTGCTTCAAGCTTTCCCGGGGAACCGATCTCGCCTCAACCGAGGAATACAAACGCGGGCTGGTCTACGCCGCAGATCCAGCGACGGCGCTGGCGGCGCTGGTGCTGAAGCCCCAACCGGGCGAGCTGATCCTCGACGCCTGCTCGGCCCCGGGGGGAAAGCTGTTCCATCTGCACCGTCTGGCCGGCGGGGGGCTCGAAACGGTGGCCGTTGACTCATCACCCCGACGCTGCTGTGTTCTGGTCGAAAACGTCTCCCGGCTCGGTATACCGACGGCGGTCATCGTCGGTGATCTGCTGCTCGCACCTCTGAAGAGGGGCCGTTTCGATAAAATCCTCCTCGACGCACCCTGCTCGAACACCGGTGTGCTCAGGCGCCGGGTCGAGGCCCGCTGGCGGCGCAAGCCGCACGATCTGAAAAAACTGGCGCGCCTGCAACTGGACCTGCTCGGTTCGGTCTCCCGTTTGGTAAAATCGGGGGGTCTTCTGGCCTACTCCACCTGTTCGCTGGAGCCGGAGGAGAACGAAGGGGTGGTAAACTCCTTTTTAAAGAGGCGGGGGGATTTGGACCGGGTACCGATCCGCGGACGGTTGGACGACGAGCTGTGGGAGCGTTTCGGGGATCGTGAAGGCTACATACGCGCCCTGCCACACAGAACGAACACCGACGGCGTCTTCGTGACGCTTTTACGGAAGGTACGGTAGCCTTCCGTGCGGTGGATGGGGTATGATTGATTCTCCGCTCCTATGAAACACCCAGAAGAGGATGAACGACAAAGACAACAGGGAAACCGGAGGATCGAGCGGATTAGGCTCGACCCCTCAGGATCGTCCAAAATTCGAGGGGTTCAGCTTTACCGATCCCGCTCAGCGGCCCGGCATTCCCGATAAGCCAAAGCCCGCAAAGCTGGGCCGCCTTAAAGCGATGCTCCTCTACATCGCCCTGGCCGGCGGAGCACTCGTCATCGGCATGCTACTTGCCAACTACATCATCATGCCCCTTCTGGTCGGCGGCGAGGAGATCGAGGTCCCCGATCTGAC
>DAOVLG010000399.1 GCA_030631385.1 Candidatus Coatesiibacteriota bacterium
ATGAGGCGTTGGCATCCCAGGGGTTGCCGGGGTTAGCCGAGGCGCTGGAGTGGCTCCATTACCCGCCCGACATTGACGCCCCCGAGAGGGCCCGGCGGCGGCTGGCCTTCGACGGACTCTTCCTGTTGCAACTGGCTGTTCTGCGTGAACGCATGCGCCTGGATGGGACCGTCGGGACCGGGATCGAGGCCGGGGGCGCCCTGGTCCGCCGCGCCCTCGAGCGGCTCGGCTTCGAACTCACCGGGGCTCAGGGACGTGTCCTGGAACGTATCCGCCGCGATCTTGCCCAACCCCGACCGATGAACCGGCTGGTTCAGGGTGACGTTGGATCGGGAAAAACGGTCGTCGCTCTCCTGGCGATGCTTCTGGTGGTTGAGGCTGGCCGGCAGGCGGTACTGATGGCGCCCACCGAGGTGCTGGCCAGGCAGCACCACCGCACCTTCAGCCGCCTAATCGGTTCCCTGGGGGTGCCCTGCCACCTGTTGACCGGAAACGTCAAGGGTCGTACCCGTCGGCTCGCCCTCGAGGCGATTGCCGTCGGAGAGCCCGGCGTGACGATCGGCACCACGGCCCTCATCCAGGAGGGGGTCGAGTTCACCTCCTTGGGGCTCGCGGTGGTTGACGAACAACACCGCTTCGGCGTGACCCAACGCGGTAGACTCTTTATACCCACGACCAACGTCCTCGTTATGACGGCCACCCCCATCCCCCGCTCCCTGGCGCTCACCGTTTACGGTGATCTGGACTCCTCGGTCATAGACGAGCTTCCCCCGGGCCGACGACCCGTCGAGACCCGTCGGCTAACGAAGAAACGTTCCTCCGAGGCCTACGGTTTCATCCGTGAGGAGGTTGGCCGGGGGCGTCAGGCCTTCGTCGTCTGCCCCCTGGTGGAGGAGTCGGCGGAGGGGGAGCTCGCCGCCGCCACCGCTCACTTTGAGGACCTGCGGGAAGGCCCTCTGGCCGGATTGAGGCTCGGGTTGGTCCACGGTCGTCTGGATCCGGGTGAGAAGGACCGGGTGATGCGTTCCTTTGTGGCCGGCGAACTGGATGTCCTGGTCGCCACCACGGTCGTGGAGGTGGGGATAGATGTACCCAACGCCACGGTGATGGTGGTGGAGGAGGCCCAGCAGTTCGGCCTGGCCCAGCTACATCAGCTCCGCGGTCGAGTTGCGAGAAGCCCGCATCCCGCCCGGTGTTACCTCGTCTCGGGGCTCAACCTGACCGCCGAGGCCGAGAGACGTTTGCAGGCGATGACGGAGACCGGCGACGGTTTTCGCCTGGCGGAACTGGATCTTGAGCTGCGCGGACCCGGGGAGCTCCTCGGTACGCGTCAGCACGGTCTGCCGGACGTGGCTTTGGCGACTCTGATCACGGATCGGAGGCTGCTCGAGGAGGCCCGCGAGGCGGCCCGACGCTTACTCGAAGATGACCCGGACCTGGAGAAACATCCACGGCTCGAGCGACGCCTCGAAGCGGTTTACGGTTCAGGCGCCACGGGGATCGTGGCCTAGCGCGAACCAGCTTGACTCTGGTAAAATGGGTGAAACGTCAACCGGGGTTCTTGTGGGAAGATCGGTCCTTTTACTACCGTTACTCGTTACTCTGACCTTCGCGGCGCAGGTTACCAACGTCCGCTGTTACGCTCAGGGGGACAAGACCTACGTCGTTTTCTATCTGGATGAGGAGTGCGAGGTCGAGGTGTCCACTTCCCTCACCGCCGGAGAGGCCAGCCTGGGGCTAGTCGTCCGGGGGGCACATCTGGACAGCGGAGGTCGGCTGGGCGGTCCCGTGGGTCATGTTGCCGGTGGGAACTTCTACCAGTTCGGCGGGGATGCCGTATTTTTGATTTACCCCGCGACCACGGCGGGTTCGTACACCGCCTATCTGGCAAAAAATCCCCTCCGGGCCGTTCTCGAGATCTCCGCGCGGACCGGTGGGGAACCTATCGAACCACCGGTTACCGCCGAGCCGGAGCCCTCCGATTTGTCGCATCTGCACCTCGGGCCGGTACTGTTGGTGGACGACGACGACGGTGTGAACAACGGCAACCCCTACGGGGTTGATGTCCACGAGCGGTACACCGAAGCCCTGGACGCCCTCGGCGTAAACTACGATCTCTACGTGGTCCGGCACAACGCCAGCGGGCCGACCTACGTCGAGCTCGAGCCCTACCCGCTCGTGATCCACTTCACCGGACTGGATGCCCTCAAGGTTTGCGTGAGCGGGAGCGACCGCCGGTCCCTCCGCCGATACCTCG
>DAOVLG010000525.1 GCA_030631385.1 Candidatus Coatesiibacteriota bacterium
CAAGTCCACCCTCCTTAACACCCTTCTGGGTGAGAAGATAGCTGCGACTACCCCCAAGCCCCAGACCACCCGCCGCCGACTGCGCGGCATCCTCACCACCGACAGGTATCAGATCGTCTTCACCGACACCCCGGGCTATCACCGGCCCACCGACGAGCTCGGCCGCCGGATGATGACCACCGCCCGGGGAGCGGCCGCCGACGCCGACGTGGCCCTCGTCGTGGTTGACTCCACCGACGTCCGGGAGCGGGACGCAGAGCTGGTGAACATCGTGGCCGCTTCGGGGAGGGCGCACCTGGTGGCGCTGAACAAGACCGATCTGACCGGCTCCGACGAGGTCCCGCCGGGGCTCGGGGGTTTCGAGCTCATTCCCATCTCGGCCCTCACCGGCGAGGGCCTCGACCGTCTGCTCGAGCGTCTGGTGGAGCTGTTGCCCGCCGGACCGCGCTACTACGACTCAGACCAGCTCACCGCCGAGCCCGAGCGCGAGCTGGTCGGGGAGTTCATCCGCGAGCAGGCGATACTCGCCCTGCGCGAGGAGCTTCCCTACGCCCTCGAGGTGATCGTGGACGGGTTCGAGGAGAGGTCGGAGGATCTCGTCTACATCGCCGCCACGCTGTACGTGGAGCGCAAGAGTCAGGTGGGGATCGTCGTCGGCGCGGATGGGGCCGTTCTGCGCGGGATCGGTAGCCGGGCCCGCCGCACCGTTGAATCCTTTTTAGCCAGACGGGTTTATCTGGATCTGCGCGTCAAGGTCCGGCCCAAGTGGCGCAGGGACTCCGGCGCGCTCACCGAGTTCGGCTACGTCAAAGCCGGTGAATGATGCACAGGAACGGCAACAGCCCTGTGCTTCCCCTGCGCATCTTCGAGGAGTGGTGCAAGGGCTGCGGCATCTGCGTCACCTTCTGCCCCAAGGGTGTGCTGGTGCTCAACCGCCAGGGGAAAGCCGAGGTCGCCCACCTCGAGAACTGCATCTACTGCAAGCTGTGCGAGCTTCTGTGCCCCGATTTCGCCGTTAACGTCCGGCCCAAGCCTGAGGCTGAAAAGTCCGCGGTCAAGGAGAAGGTTGGTGACGAAGAGTAACGACCTGCGCTTCTACTCGGGCAACGAGGCGATTGCCTACGGCGCGCTCTACGCCGGGTGCGACTTCTTCGCCGGGTACCCGATCACCCCCTCGACCGAGGTGGCCGAGATCATGGCCCTGGAGCAGCCCAGGCTGGGCGGCACCTTCATCCAGATGG
>DAOVLG010000365.1 GCA_030631385.1 Candidatus Coatesiibacteriota bacterium
ACAAGGGGTTGAAACCCCTTGTTTTCACTCCCACTTCTCTTGCAGGGGAGTTTTTTTTGTGCAATAGTGGGGTCGGTTGCAGTTTTGTAAACCACGACGACGGGGATTAACGATGAAAAAACTTTTGATTTGCGTCACCTTGGCCGTCGTTGCGGCTTCGTCCCACACGCCGCCGCTGGATCCCTCCTGCGATGCCCTGGCCCTCGAGGCGGCCGCCAAGGCAGGCGCCGCGGCCAAGGCCGTCGGGCGCGGAGAGCCCGTGACGACGGGTGGCGGATTCGATCAGATACATCTCGATCTGGACCTGATCCTGGAGTATTACGGTGAGATTTCGCCCGTATGGTGTACGCTGGACGGCACGGCCACCTGGACCCTCGAATCTACCCAGAGCGGACTCGGCTCCGTGGAGATGGAGCTGGCCGATGAGCTCACCGTCACCGAGGTCCGCCGCGATTCCGTCGTACTTGACTACACGCACGAGGACGACGTGCTGACGGTTACCCTCGATCAATCGTTCGACGGCGGGGAACGGTTCACGATCTCCATAGACTACAACGGTATCCCGGCCTACGGTATGTACGCCGATTCGGACAACGACGGTATCATCCACACCTTCACCGAGCCCTACAACTCGAGCGGGTGGTTTCCCTGCTATGACTCACCGGACGACCGGTTCACCTGTGACCAGCATTACACCATCCGCGATGACTGGCTGGTGGCCTCCAACGGTGAGCTGGTCTCCGAGGTGGACAACGGCGATGGCACCCGGACCTACAACTGGGAGGCCGACTTCGACATGCCGACCTACCTGGTGGCCGTGGGCGCCAGCGACTACCACTTCTTCTACGATGAGTTCGACATCGGCCACGGCCCTCAACGGGTGGACAACTGGGTCTACCGGGACCACGCCCCCGAGGCCGAGGAGGACCTCTCCATCACCCCGGAGATGGTCGAGCACTGTTCGACCCTTTTCACCGACTACAAGTACTCCCGCTACGGACACATGATCACCGAGATCGGCGGGGCCATGGAACACACCACCACGACCTCCTACAGCTCCGGCTTGATCACCGGGGATCACACGTTCGACTGGGTGGTGGTCCACGAGTTGGGACACCAGTGGTTCGGCGACTGGATCACCTGCGAGACCTGGGAGAACATCTGGCTCAACGAGGGCTTTGCCAGCTACGTCGAGGCGCTCTGGGCCGAGTATATCTACGGTGACGTGGGACTCCAGTCCTACATGGCCCGATTCAAGGCCCAGTATTTCTACGAGGATGCCTACTACCGATACCCGCTCTACGATCCCCTCTTCCTCTTCGGCACCACCGTTTATAAAAAGGGAGCCTGGGTCCTGCACATGCTCCGGCATTTGGGAGAGGACGACGCCTTCTTCGACATGCTCGCCGACTACGTAAACGCCTTTCCCGACGGCACCGTCACCACCGAGGAGTTCATCGCCGTGGCCGACGACTACTACGGCGGAGACAGCTCCCTGGATACCTATTTCGAGCAGTGGGTGTACATGGCGGGTTATCCCGAGTACGACATGATCGTCTGGAACGAGGAGACCTCCAACGGCTGGATCTTCCACGTTCAGCTATCGCAGGTGCAGGATTACTCCGACGAGATCACCCCCGAGGTGTTCGTGACGCCCATTGACCTCAGGTTGGTCACCATTGAAGGCTCGGTGGACGTGGTCTTCGACAACGACCAGCGCGTGGACGATCAGGCGTTCAGCGTACCCGCCTCGGTTTCCCGGGTGGTCTTCGACCCCGGTGGCTGGTTCTTGTACAAGCTGCTGAGCTCCGACGCGCCGGTGGTTGATCTCTGTGCCGTTCCAAACGAGGACGGGGTGCTTGTCACCTGGGCGGCCGAGGGCGATGTCCACTCCGTGGAACTTTATCGCAATGACGGCGTGGGCGAGATAAAGCTCCACCAGGACGGGCTCGATGTTCGGGGACGCTTCCTGGACCGGCCCGCCTTCCCCGGCAGCTACCGCTACCGCCTGGAGACCCTTTCTTCCGACGGCTCCCGGCAGAGTTACTTCTCCGGTTGGGTTGACTGGCGCGAGAGCGCTGCGCCATTGGCCCTGTCCGCACCCTGGCCCTGTCCGTCTGTGGAGGTGTTCCACCTGGTCTTCGCCCTGCCGCAGACCTCTACGGTGGAGATCGCCCTTTTTGATCTTGCCGGCCGCCGGGTGGGAATCCTCGGGGAGGGTGTGTACGCCGCGGGCCGCCATGAGGTTGACTGCGACACCGCCGGATTGACGAGCGGCGTCTACCTGATCCGCCTGCAGGCCGATGCCGGGGCGCTGACCCGGCGGATCGTAATCACCCGCTGAGTTACACCTTCACCTCTTTAAGAAAAAGGGCGTGGGTTACATCCCCGCCCTTTGCCTCCGGTTCTTTTTAACTGGCTCACCTACTTATTTCGGACCGGCCGAGGAGTGTTTTCCGCTGGTAATTCAGCTTGTCTGGATCGTTGAAGGAGCGCCCCCCACCACCCTAAAGACAAGTGGTTTTAACC
>DAOVLG010000351.1 GCA_030631385.1 Candidatus Coatesiibacteriota bacterium
AGTTCGGCACCGGGGTGGTGAAGGTGACCCCGGCCCACGACCCGAACGACTTCGAGATCGCCGCCCGCCACGGCCTGGAGAGTGTGGTGGTGATCAACTTCGAGGGACGGATGACCGCCGAGGCCGGCTCTGTCTACGAAGGCCTTTCCACCGATGAATGCCGGAGGAAGGTCGTAGCCGACCTCGAGGAGGAGGGGCTGCTAGATAAAATCGAGGATTACGCCCACTCGGTGGGCACCTGCTACCGTTGCCACGAGACCATCGAACCGCTGGTGAGCGAGCAGTGGTGGATGAGGATGGACCGGTTCAAAGAACCCGCCATCGAGATAGTCAAGAACGGTGAGGTGACCTTCTTCCCCGAGCGCTGGACCAGGATCTACCTGGACTGGATGGACAACCTGCGGGATTGGAACATCAGCCGCCAGCTCTGGTGGGGTCATCGGATGCCGCTCTGGTACTGCGACGGCTGCGGCGGGATAACGGTCGAGATGGAGACGCCGGAGCGGTGCCCCAAGTGCGGCGGTGCCCTGCGCCAGGAAACCGACGTGCTGGACACCTGGTTCTCCTCGGCGCTGTGGCCGCTATCCACCCTGGGCTGGCCCGACAGAGAAGATGAGTTAGAAAAACTTTACCCCACCGCCGTGCTCTCCACCGCGCCGGACATCATCTACCTCTGGGTGGCGCGGATGATCATGAGCGGGTTGCACTTCCGAGGTGAGAAGCCCTTCAGTCACGTGTATCTCCACGCCACCATCCTGGCCCAGGACGGCCGGCGGATGAGTAAGTCCCTGGGCAACGGTGTGGATCCCCGGGACATCATTGATGAGTACGGGACCGACGCCATGCGCTTCACCCTGATGATCCTCACCGGTCAGGGGCAGTCGGTGCGGCTCTGGGAGGACCGCTTCACCGTCGGCCGCAACTTCGCCAACAAGATATGGAACGCCGCCCGCTTCCTCCAGCTCAACCTCGCCGGGAGCCCCCTGGTGGATGAGGCGCCGCTCTCCGTCGAGGAGTTGCCCGACGACCGCGAACTCAACCTGGAGGACCGCTGGATCATCTCCAAGCTTGGCCGCCTCGCCGAGAGCGTCACCGGTGCGCTTGAGGCTTACCGCTTCAACGAGGCGGCGCGGTCCCTCTACGAAGGTTTCTGGCACGACTACTGCGATTGGTATCTGGAGCTGATAAAGCCGCGTCTCTACGGCGACGATTCCAGGGCCAAGCGGGTGGCGCTCTGTGTGGCGCTCCACGGAATGCGCCTTTTACTCAAGCTCTTGCACCCGATCATGCCCTTCATCACCGAGGAGCTCTTCCACCGCCTCTTCCCGAACTCCCCAGTGGACCTGATGGTGTCGGAGTGGGAAGATCACCAGGACTGGCCGGGCTATGCCGGGGACGAGGAGCACGTGGAACGACTTCAGCGCCTGATCGAGGCGGTGCGCAACATCCGGGGCGAGATGGGTGTCCCGCCGGGGGCCAAGGTGCGCCTGCTGGTCAAGACCGCCGACGGCGATCTGGCGGCATTGGTAAAGGCCCAGGCCGGCTACTTCGCCAACCTGGCCGGGGTGGAGGGGATCGAGACCGGACCGGACTTGGCCAAGCCCAAGGGTGCCGCCGTGGGCGTGACGGGCGAGGTGGAGCTCTACGTTCCCCTATCGGGAGTGGTGGACTTCACCACCGAGCTGGAACGGGTGAAGAAGGAGCTGGCCAAGGTGCGCGAACGGCTCGGGAAGGTGGAGAAGAAGCTGGCCGACGAGCAGTTCTGCGCCAGAGCGCCTGAGAGAATCGTCCGGGCCGAGGAGGAGAAGCGGGACCGGCTGGCGGCCGAGCTGGAGGCCCTGGAACGCCACTTAAAACAGGTAGAGGAGCTAATTTAGGGCGGGATTATCCCGCCCTTTCCTTTGACCGCCTACCCTTTACCGAGTAGAATCAGCCCATGACGTTATCGTGTAAGTACCACCTGAACCGAAGCGCAGACCCCGTGAAGGTTCTGGACTACGCCGGCTTCGATCCCGGCGGGACAGAAGATGTTTTTGCCTTCCACCGGTCCCTTCCCGGTTATGAGCCGACGCCGTTGATTAATCTTCTCACGCTTGCCCAGGGTTTTGGCTTAGGCGCGCTGAGGATAAAGGACGAGGCGCATCGTTTCGGGACGAAGGCCTTCAAGGCGCTCGGCGCCTCCTACGCCATCCACCGGTATCTCCAGGAGAACCCCGGTGAGCACGTCTTCTGCACCGCCACTGACGGCAACCACGGTATGGCGGTGGCCTGGTCGGCTCGCATCTTCGAAAAACGGGCGGAGGTGTTCATGCCCCGGGGAACCGTCCCGGCCCGTATCCGGCGTATAGAAGGAGAGGGCGCCCGGGTGACGATCGTGGACGGCGGCTATGACGAGACCGTGCGCACTGCGGCGGGTGAAGCTACCAAACACGGCTGGGTCCTCATCCAGGATACCTCTTGGGACGGTTACGCGGAGATACCCGCCCTGATCATGGAGGGGTATCTCACGATGTTTTTTGAAATGGAAGGGGAGATTTTCCCGCCCGGCGAGCCGGAAGTGGACGTGGTTTTCCTCCAGGTCGGGGTGGGGAGTTGGGCGGCTTCGGCGGTTATGTACCTGGCGAAACGGTCGCGAGAGCGGATGCCGA
>DAOVLG010000230.1 GCA_030631385.1 Candidatus Coatesiibacteriota bacterium
ATTCTGGCGTCAAGCTGTCCATCCACCAGGGTGCGCACCAACTGGCCGGTGGTGTTGTAAATCTTCAAGGTGGTGTTTCCGGCCTGGGCCAGCTTGAACTCGATGTGCGTGTCGGCGTTGAACGGGTTGGGATAGTTCTGGGACAGCCAATACTCCGTCGGCACCGCACCGGAGGACTTGGGTGTTGCCGTGGCCATGAAGTCGTGCATGGTTTCCCGACCGTCCAGGCTTACGTCGGCGATCCGGTAGGAGTAAGTGATCCCAGCGGTGACGTCTTTGTCGATCCAGGTGTAAGTACGCGGGGCATCGCTGTTTCCACGGCTCTCTACGTAGGCGATCTTCTCGCTGTCACGGTAGATGTTGAAGCCGGCGTTGTCCACCTCGCTCTCCACCCTCCAGCTCAGCTCCACCATCTCCTGGGCAGCGATGGCCGTGAAGCTGGTCATCTCCACCGCCACGGGCTCGCCGGCCCACTCGAAGACTCGGAACCACTTGCCCGGAGGGGCGGTGGGCTCCAGATAGCTGACCACGACTTCTCGCCGGCCATCGCCATCCATGTCTACAGGAGGCACGGCGATGCCGAAGGAGCCGGTGGAGTTGCCGCCGAGATCCTCCCACAGGGTGTACCGGGTCCAGCTGGCCGCCAGGGTTGGATCTGCACCGGGGGTGAGCTCATGGTCGTAGACGCGGCCAGAGGAGTATTGGGCGATGTAGAGGTCCATGCCATCGAATCCGGCGCCGTGATCCTGGTCGCCCAATCCCATTCCATAAGCGCCGGTCTCTCCCGTCGCGCAAATGTAGAAGACATCGGCGAGGGTGATTAAACTGACGTCCGGCCCGCTGGTGATAACAGCCATCTCGCCGCCGCCATAGATGTTCATGTAAATCTCGTCGGAGTTGTCGTTGTTCAAGTCGGCCACCACGAAGTTGTCCAGGTTGACCCCGTCGCCGGTATAATCGATCCCGCTCAGGTAGGTTTGATAGGCATAGGTGTTAAGCCCGGTGGCCTCCACGATGTAGAGGGCGGCGTAATCCCAAATCCCGAAGATGGCCTCCTTGTGGCCGTCTCCATCCAGGTCGCCGATCCCGGTGTTGGTGGGGCTGCCGCCGAAGGGATTGGGCCCACCGCGCAAGAAGGCCCCTTCTTCAACCCAGGTGTGAGCTCCCTGGAAGTCGCCGGTCACCGAGAGGATATACAGACCATCTTGGGCCGCAGTGAGTGTATTGTCGCAGGTCACCAGCTCGTTCTCGCCGTCTCCATCCACATCGCCGATAGTGAAATCCTCGGTGCGAAAACGCTCCTGGTGAGTGGGATTGGGCTTGTAAATAGAGGCGGCTGCGGCGCCGTAGCCATTGTCGGTTATTCCATCCCATTCGTAGACGTGGATGCCTCCCTCATAGGTGGCGCTCCAGGTGCCGTCGCCGGTCACGAAGATGATCTCGCCGATGCCGTCGTTGTCCATGTCGCCAGTGTGCACCTGCCGGCAATTAGTCGTCCCGTTGGAGCCGGCGGAGCTCCACACATGCTCTATGCTGTCGTTAGCCACGACCTCGTAGACGTGGACCATCCCTCCGTTGTCGTAATCGGTGATGATGATCTCGTACTTGCCATCCTGGTCCAGGTCCGAGCCGGCGCAAACTCCCCGGACGGCGCTGTCGGCGTTGGGATCGCTATCGGCATGGCTATAGGCAAACTGGAAGATGTTCTCACCATCAGCGGTCCAGGCCACAGATGCGGCCAGAAGAAGGCCCATAGCCAAGATAGCGAACGGAACGAATCGCTTGAGCATAATTCTGTACCCCCTTTCAAGGAAAAAGATGCTTCCATTTACTTTCAAACGAATAGAAACTCTTGCCATCACCTCCTTCGAGATACTAAAGAAATGCTCTTGGTGAACTCTACTCACCAGATGTACATACACTATCCCCTCATTTCCACTTTACCATAAATCGGAAAATTTGTCAAGTATTCTTTTTGTTTTTTTGTCTTTTTTTTTTTGCAAAACAGGATCCCTTTGCAAAAGATTGATTATCACTAGGTTGATTAAATCTGCAGATGAAAAAAGCCGCCGGGATAAAAAATCCCGACGGCTTTTCGTCGTGCGATGTATCGCCTGATTATCTCAGGAAGGACATCTTCTTGGTCTCGGCAAAGGTGCCGCTGGCCAGACGGTAGAAGTAGATTCCGCTGGAGACCAGCTCGTTGTGCTGGTTGCGTCCATCCCACCGAACCTCGTGGGTTCTGGCATCCCGGTTTTCATCCACCAGGGTGCGCACCAACTGGCCGGTGGTGTTGTAGATCTTCAAAGAGGTGTGTCCAGCATCGGCCAGGGTGAAGCGGATGTGTGTGTCGGCGTTGAACGGGTTGGGATAGTTCTGGTACAGGACGTAATCGGTCGGCACCTGTCCGCCGGCTTTCGGTGTGGCCTCGGCCACGAAGTCGTGCATGGTCTCATTGCCATTCAGGTCCACGTCGGCGATCCGGTAACGGTACATCACGCCGGCGGTGACGTCCTTGTCGATCCAGGTGTAGGTGAGAGGGGAATCGCTGTTGCCGCGGCCGTCCACGAAGGTGATTAGCTCGCTATCGCGGTAGATGCGATAGCCGGCGTTGTCAACCTCGCTCTCCACTCTCCAGCTCAGCTCCACCTGCTCCTCGGCCCCGATGGCCTCGAAGGAGCTCATGGTCACCGCTGGGCCCGGTCCCCAATGGTACTTGTCGACGTACCAGCCATAACGGTGCTGGACATAGAGGTCTTCGCCCAAAGGATCCCACTCGATGTCGTACGGAGAGCAGTGAGAGGTGCCTTGAATGGGGGGGGAATCGCAGATGATGGTGTCCAGGTGGGTGCCAGTGATGGCATCGGCGATGATGATCAATCCGTCAGGTGAAGCGTTGTTGTCGCAGCAAATGAAAACCCGGTTGTTGGCTTCATCCACATCGATGCCGCGGACATAGCCCTCGACGGGGCAGACAAAGCCCACATCCTCGGTGTAGCCGGCGGCCACGCTGCCCGTAAACCTCTTTGCCCAGCCATAGCTGCCGGTGGAGCTGCGGTTGGTGGCCCAGATGATCGTGCCGGCGGCGTTGACGCACATGCCCTCGCACACGTAAGATCCGGTTTCAAGTGACTGAATGGGGGCCGCGTGGTGGACCACCCAGGATGCACGCGGAGGATAGATCTCGACCTGATCGAGGGTGGCGCCGTCGATGTACAGGGCAACATAGACATTCCCGTCTGCGTCCAGGTCAACGGCAGTGATATACTCTGAGCCGCTGGGATTGATGTCGGTCTCCAAGCGGTCGATCGGGTTGCATGCGTGATCCCAGACCAGCACGCTGTGGCCATGCTCACCGTCCCAGTCCTGGTTGGCGTGATAGACGTACTTGTCGCCGTAGTACTCGATGCCGGCGCCCCAGTTATAGGTATAGACGATCGTCTCGGGAGGCACACAGGTGGGGCAGACCCACTGGGTGGCGTTGCAGCTGAACAGGCCGGCGCCCTGGTCCATGTTGTGGTACCACTGCATCTGATAGGGTGAGGTGGCGATGCCGACAAAGGCGTCGTCCTCGGCATAGATGGCCAAGCCCCGGCACCTGGCGCCCGTATCCTGGGTTTTTTCGTACACAAATTCGTAATCACCGTAGGCCATACCGGCGGCCAACAGCACGAACAGAACTATCAAAAGACCCTTCTTCATGACGAAAAGCCTCCTTTCACAGGAAAAATGGAACATGACGAAGTTAACCATATAA
This sequence comes from Candidatus Coatesiibacteriota bacterium, assembly GCA_030631385.1. Classification (GTDB taxonomy): domain Bacteria; phylum RBG-13-66-14; class RBG-13-66-14; order RBG-13-66-14; family RBG-13-66-14; genus RBG-13-66-14. The sequence goes on from DAOVLG010000230.1 coordinate 3,758, forward strand.
AAATCTCCTGCCCATCACCTCCTTCAAAATATTGAAAGTTAAATATTCTTGGTGAACTCTACTCACCAGATGTACACACACTATACCCTTATTTCCACTTTACCATAAATCGTAAAATTTGTCAAGCCCTTTTTTAAGTTTTTTTAAGATTTTTCCTAAGACAGGAGACACTCCCTATCTGTGAGGAGCGCCTCCTACCGGTAAATCTCACCTGGTTTTGCGCTTGGTGACAGTTCTCTGCGGCGCGCCCTTCTTCTTGACTTCCAGCAGGCTCTTGTCGAACTCGCCTACCGTGGTCGACTTGGACGTGTACCCGGGCGTCCCGGTGGCCTTGACGATGTAATAGTAGTTGAGGCTCGTGTTGCCGGCGCCGGTCTCATCCAGATAGTAGTTGTTGGGGGTAGTGCCCAGCAGATTATCCGGTCCGGGCACGAAATCCGGCAGGGTGTCGCGGTAGACAGCGTAGCTGGTGGCGCCC
>DAOVLG010000283.1 GCA_030631385.1 Candidatus Coatesiibacteriota bacterium
CGAACCGGTCGTTCTGAGCCTCCACATCCTCCTGATCGGCCGGCGGGCGAACCTTGTCCTCGAGGCCGGGGGTAAGGTGGTCTACGCCTGGCGGGCCGGCCCCCCCTACGCGGAGCCCTATCGCCCACCCAAGGGGGGGGTTGCAACGGTCGGGGAGTACCTCGACCGACGCCGGAGGGGGGTCATTGTACCCAAACGGAGGCGCGGTCTTGCCGGGGAGCTCATCGTCGGGGTGGACGGCATCTCCTCCTCGGCGGTCGGTGAGCTGTTCCGTCGCCTAGATCTGGCTCCCGGCGTGGTGTATGAACAGCTGGACGAGGGGACCCTCGACCGCTTGGCCGTGGTCGGCGATGAGTTAATGGCCTCGGCGGGCGAGGTGAAATATTACCCAAAGGAAGGGGTAATTTCCGCCCGGCCCTTACACAGCCTCGGGGAGGCGCGACCGGTGTCGGGAGAGGACGAGATCGGTCTGGTCGCCGGTTTTGAGCAAGTGCACCGTCGCGGCGCCCTGGTCGCCAGGTTGACGGAGGAGTTGGACCGCATCTCGGGACGCCTGCGGAAGGCGGTTCGGGATAAGCGGGATGCCCTGGAGAAGGCCGCGGGTGTAAGCAACCTTCAGCTCGCCGGCCAGTTGTTGCTGACCTCGCCCGACGTCAGGGAACCCGCCCCCGAATCCATCGCTCTGCCCGACGGCGGCATCGTTGGCCTCGATCCGAAGACCAGCCGTCTCGCCAATGCCCAGAGGCTTTTCGAACGGGCGAAGCGGAACCGGCGTGCCCAGGATCACGCCGGCATGTTGGACGGCCTGATCGGATCCCTGAACGCCGAGTACTCCGAGCTCACCGCGGCGGTGTCTCCCGAGGCGCCCCTCGTGGACATTGCGGAGCTCTACGGCCGTTACGTCGAGAGGGAGAGGCCTACATCGAAGGGGGGCCGCTCCCTCCCGGCCAAGGTCGGCCGGAGGATGCTGCCCGGCGGTTTCACCCTCTACTGGGGGCGCGACGGGCACGCCAATCAGTACGTGACCTTCCGTTTGGCCAGGCCGGGTGACGTCTGGTTCCACGTGCAGCAGGGCTCCGGTGCCCACGTCATCGTCCGGCGCCCCACCCGCGACGCCCCCCTCTCCCCCGAGGTGATCGAGGAGGCGGCCAGGTTGGCGTTGAGGTACTCCGCCATGCGCACCGCCGCCCACGTGCCGGTCGTCTATACCGAAAGAAGGTACATCCGTCACCGCCGGGGAGCGCCGGGGGCGGTCTTCTACGAGCGGGAGAAGGTAATCTATATAGAGGATGTTAAGAAAGGCCGCTAGAGACCCACCTGTGGCGCTTCTTCCGGGGGTGACGATCCAATCCGATGTATACTATGATAGGCAAAATGGGCAAACCCCGTCATAAACCTGGAAAATAACACAGACGTTCGTATATACTATATTTACAAGGGACAAAAGCCCCTATCTTTATCCACCCTTGGTGGCCGCTCCGAGACTTTGCACACTATAGTGTCCCTTGGTCTTCAGTCCGGCTCGGATAGACTCTTCAGCGGGGTCATTTACCGGAGGGGGTGTATGAACGGTAGCCGTGCAACTTTTCAGGGTGAGGCGGTCCACTGTAAGAAGGTATCCAACAACGAGTATCTACTACTCATCCCGCAGATCATGGTTGAACGGGATCTGAAGCCCAGCGAATTCAAGATAAACAATCAAACTCCCAAGAACTTGATCTGGGAAACAACGGGACCGACCGGCACCAGGGTTAAAGCGATCGTGTGACGAAGGGGGAAGAGATCAACAAAGCAAGGGTTTCGGCCCTTGCTTTGTATAAGTCGGGTGTCCGTGGAGTGGCTGTCAGCCCTGGCTTTTTATGTACTCCAGAAGACCACCCGCCCGACTGATCTCCGCCTCTACATCGGAGAGAGGAATGCCGGTGGCGGTCTTTCCCGTCGTGAGGTTGGTCACCGCACCGGTGTCCGTGTCCACCTCGATCTCGTCCCCCTCGGAAACGACAGCGGTGATGCCGGGGCATTCCAGCACCGGATACCCCAGGTTCACCGCGTTGCGGTAAAAAATTCTTGAAAAACTCTCGGCGACGATGCAGGCCACGCCGGCGTATTTTAAGCAGATTACGGCGTGCTCCCGAGAGCTGCCGCAGCCGAAGTTCTTACCCGTAAAAAGGATGTCACCCTCCGAGACCTTGTTGACGAATCCCTCCTTGCCCGGTACGAACTCCAGAGCGTGTTTTCCCATCTCCTCGGGATCGGTCAACGGCAGGTACTGGCCGTGGTAGATCTGATCCGTATCAATATCGTCGCCGACGACCCAGGCCTTTCCTTTGAACTTCATCCCATCTCCCGGTTCATTAGAGCGCCGAGGGATCGGTGATAACGCCTCGCGCGGCGCTGGCGGCCACCGTGGCCGGACTTGCCAGGTAGATCTCGGCCCCCCGGCCCAGCTTGCCCTCGAAGTTCCGGTTCGAGGTGGACACCAGCACATCGCCTGGAGCCAGCACTCCGTGGTGACCGATGGTGCACAGAGAGCACCCGGGGTTGGTCACCATGGCGCCGGCGCGCATGTAGGTGTCGTAGAGCCCCTCCTCCAGCATCTGTAGAGCCACCTCGGCCGTGGAGGGTACCACGGTCAGCTGCACGTTGGTATGCACCTTTCCGCCGGCCCGCTTCAACATCTCCGCACCCGCGCGGAAGTCCTCGATCCGACCGTTGGTGCAGCTCCCGATGAAGGCGTTCGTAATCGGCCTCCCGACCACCCCTTCCGCCCCCACCGGCAGGACGTTGGTCGGGTAGTGGGGTATGGCGATCATGGGGCGGAGCCCGTCCACCGAGTACCCCAGCCGGGCCCGATAGTTCGCGCCGGGGTCCGGCTCGAGCCGCTCCACTCTGCGGCCGAGACGACCCTCCAGCCAGGCGTCTATCCTGGGTGACGGGGGGAAGAAGGCGACCTTGGCGTTGATCTCGGTCATCAGGCTGGCCAGGGTCAGCCGGCCGGCCAGGTCCAACCGGTCAATCGCCTCGCCGGAGAACTCGATCGCCCGGTAGTTGGAGATATCGGTGCCAAGCTTGCTAATGAGAAAGAGCGTCAGGTCCTTGGCGCAGGTGGGATATTTATATTCACCGGTGACGACGACCTTCAGGGTGGGGGGGCACTTGAACCAGAGGCGTCCCGTCCGCCAGGCGGCGACCAGGTCGGTGGTACCGCAGCCGACGGCGAAGCAGTTCACCGCGCCCAACAGGTTCATGTGGCTGTCGGTGCCGACGACGACCTGCCCCGGATGGATGCGGCCGTTCTCCAGGAGCACGTGCTGCCCGATCCCCCGATTCACGTCGTAGAGC
>DAOVLG010000501.1 GCA_030631385.1 Candidatus Coatesiibacteriota bacterium
CTTCGACGCCTTCGCCGAGGGCGACTACTCTCGCGCCCTCTCCCGCTTCCGGGAGATAGATCGGGACCACCCCTTCTACCCCAACGCCCTCTACGGGAGGGCGCTGTGACTGGATTACCTGGAAATGCCCGGGGAGGCGGTCTACGAGTACAACCGCCTGATCCTCTTCTCCTCAAAACCTCCCGAGGGGGACGAGGGGCGTCAGGTGGCGCTGGAAGCCCTGGTGCGCCTGTTGTACTTCAACCCCCCGGAAGAGGGGCTCAACGAGTACCTTCAGAAAATCCTGGATCCGGAGAACTACAAGGATGCGCTCTACATCCTGGGCGGGATCTTTCGGGAGTACGGCGACTACGCCGGCGCCCTGGAGGTCTACGATCTTCTGTACTCCCACGCGCCCGATGTGCGCACGAACCTGATACTGCTCTTCGCCCTGGCGGAGACCAACGAGCTTGTGGCACCGATCTCCCCCGACGCCTACACCGACATCGTCGTGCACGGCACCCTGGAAGAGGTGAAAGAGCTACTCGTGCTGAAGACCACGACGATGGACCGGGCCACCTTCGGATTCAACGGCGCGGCGGCCTTTGGCGAGCCGGAGCTTGTAGCCGAGGCTCAATACATGGCGGCCCAGGTTTTCGAGGAGTACGCCACGATGCTCTAGGACGTGGAGATCACCGGCGAGGAGTAGTACGCGAGAATAGGGGAATGGGGTAATGGCCAGGAAGGGTGAAAATCTGGTTCGGACCGGGGTCGTCGCCGATACCGAACGGCTTGAGGAGCTTCTAAGAAGCCTGGTTGATAGGGTGGCGTCGGAGTACGCTGACGAATCGGACCTCGTGGTGGTGGGCGTTCGCGCCGGGGGTGAAAGGCTGGCGTATCTTTTGGCCCAAAAGCTCGAAGAGCTCAGGGGGGATCCGGTTCGCCTGGGTTTTGTGGACATCACCCTCTACCGGGACGACCTCTACCGGCTCGGCTATCTGCCCGAGGTGGGAGCCACGGAGATAGATTTTCCCATTGACGACGTCGTCGTTCTTCTGGCCGACGACGTCCTCTACACCGGCCGGACTGTCCGGGCCGCCATTGACGAACTCGTTGACTTCGGTCGCCCCAGGGCGATCCGCCTCGTGGTCGTCGCCGAGCGGCCGGGTCGGGAGCTTCCACTCCAGCCCGACTACGTGGGTCTCAGTGTTTCACCGGCCCCGGGTGAGCTGGTTCTGGTGCGGCTGGACGACCCAGAGCCGGGGATATTCCTCTACCGACGGCGCGGGGAGAGCTAAAACCTCCCGTCCACAACCGGCGGGGAGAGGCGGACATGCTGAAGAGCAAAGATCTGCTGGGAATCCGGGAGCTCGAAGTAGGGGAGATCGAGCTGATCCTGGATCAGGCCGAGAAGCTGGAGGAGGTTTCCACGCGGGCGGTGAAGAAACTCCCCGCTCTGCGGGGCAAGATCGTCGCCAACCTCTTCTACACCCCCTCCACCCGGACCCGCATCTCCTTCGAACGGGCCTGCAAGGCTCTTTCC
>DAOVLG010000481.1 GCA_030631385.1 Candidatus Coatesiibacteriota bacterium
GGCTTTCCAAGCTGGCCGAGGAGATGCTCGCCGACATTGACAGGGAAACGGTTGATTTCGTACCCAACTTCGACGAATCCCTCATGGAGCCCGTCGTCCTCCCCGCGCGTTTCCCGAACCTCCTCGTAAATGGTTCTACTGGGATCGCCGTCGGTATGGCGAGCCACATGCCGCCCCACAACCTGGGTGAGGTTTGCCGGGCGGCAATCGCCCACCTCGACAACCCCGAGATCACGGTCAAGGAGCTGATGGGAATCGTCACCGGTCCCGACTTCCCCACGGGCGGGATGATCCTGGGCCGGAGCGACATCATCGAAGCCTACACCACGGGGCGGGGGAAGCTCACCGTGCGAGCCAGGGCGACCGTGGAGGAGCCGAAGCGGGGGAGGACCCGGATCGTCATCACCGAGATCCCCTATCAGGTGAACAAGTCCCGTATCGTCGAGCAGATTGCCGAGCTCATACGACAGAAGACCGTGGAGGGTATCGCCGATCTGCGCGACGAGTCCGACCGCCGCGGCGTTCGCATCGTGGTGGAGGTGAAGAAGGACGCCAACGCCGAGATCGTCCTCAACCGCCTCTACCGTCACACCCAGCTCCAGGTAACATTCGGGGTGATCAACCTCGCCCTGGTTGACGGCGAGCCCCGGTACCTAAGCCTGCCCGAACTTTTGGGGTACTTCGTCGAGCACCGGATCGAGGTGGTGGAGCGCCGCAGCCGCTTCGAGCTTGACCAGGCCCGGCGTCGGGCCCACATCGTCGAGGGGATACTCACCGCCCTGGGTGATATTGACGACATCGTCGCGGCCCTGCGCGCCGCTCCGGACACGGGCGCCGCCCTGAACAAGCTGATGACCGAGTGGTCCCTCACCGAGCCCCAGGCCAAGGCCATCCTGGAGATGCGGCTCTCCCGTTTGGTCGCCCTGGAGCACAAAAAGCTCAACGACGAGTACAGGAAACTGCTCGAGACGATCCGCCGACTCGAGGAGCTTCTGGGCGACCGGGTAAAGGTGAAGGACGTCATCAAGGAGGAGCTGACCGAGGTGATCTCGAGGTTCGCCGACGACCGCCGCACGGTGATCGTCGAGGGCGATGGCGACCTGGAGGTCCGGGACCTGATCGCCGATGAGAACACCCTGGTGGCCCTCACCCAAAAGGGCTACGTCAAGCGGATACAGCCCGATACATACCGGGCCCAGGGACGGGGTGGAGTCGGCGTCACCGGGATCCAGACCAAGCAGGAAGACTTCGTCGAGCAGCTCTTCATCGCCCGGACCCACGACTACCTCCTCTGCTTCACCACCAGCGGGCGCTGTTACTGGCTCAAGATCTACCGGATACCCCAGGCCTCCCGCCTGGCCCGGGGGACCGCCATCGTCAACCTTCTGGAGCTAGAAGATGGGGAAAAGATCACGGCGGTGGTGCCGGTTCGTGATCTCGATGCCGGGAACCGGTACATCGTCATGGCAACGGCCAAGGGGATGGTGAAGAAGACAGAGCTCTCCGCCTTCGCCAATCCGCGCAAGGGCGGGATAATCGCCATCGGCCTCCACTCCAACGACCGCCTTATCGGGGTCCGCCTGACCGACGGGAAGCGGCACGTTCTCCTGGCCACCCGCAACGGACGGGCGATCCGCTTCGAGGAGGCTCAGGTACGCGCCATGGGCCGCGCCGCCGGAGGGGTA
>DAOVLG010000226.1 GCA_030631385.1 Candidatus Coatesiibacteriota bacterium
GCCCATGTTGGTCAGCCGGTTGATCGTGCCGACCGCGTCGTTGGTGTGGACGGTGGAGAAGACCAGGTGACCGGTGAGGGCGGCCTGGATGCAGATGTTGGCGGTCTCTGCGTCCCGGACCTCGCCGACCAGGATCACGTTGGGGTCCTGGCGCAGAAAACCCCGAAGCGCCCGGGCGAAACTCAGGCCGATCTCGGTGTTCGCGTTTATCTGGTTAACCCCGTCCAGCTCGTACTCGACCGGATCCTCGACGGTCATGATGTTGCGGGTGGGGTCGTTGAGTATCTTGATGGCCGCGTAGAGGGTGGTCGTCTTTCCCGAGCCGGTGGGGCCGGTGACCAGGATCACCCCGTTCTGGGCTCCGATCGCCTTGTCGAATATCTCCAACTGCTCCTTGGAGAACCCCAGCTCCTCCAGAGGAATGTCTATGTTGGACTTACGCAGCAGGCGGAGGGCCACCTTCTCGCCGTTTATGGTGGGCGCGGTGGAGATGCGGATGTCCACCGGCTCGCCGTCCGCGTCGAAGCGGATGGCGCCGTCCTGGGGGAGCCGTCTCTCGGCGATGTCGAGGTTGGCCATGATCTTCAGGCGGCTGACGATGGCGTCCCGGTAGGCGAGCTCGGGGGAAAGCACCTCGTGGAGGATGCCGTCCACTCGGTAGCGGATGCGGAAGCGCTCGGCGTAGCCCTCCAGGTGGATGTCCGAGGCCTTGTGATCGAGGGCGTCGGCGATGAGGTCGTTGACGAAGCTGACGATGGGCGCCTCGTCGGTGGAGGTGGGACTGGTGACGGTGGTTTTCGGCGGCTTCCCGGTTTCAACCCCTTTCATCTTCACGGTTGGCTTGGATTTCGCCTTCCTCTTTTTGGGCGGTTCCATGCCGTAGAAACGCTCGATGGCGGCCAGGAGCTGTTCGTGTGGGGTGACTACCGGCTGGACGTCGTAATCGGTGGCGAAGCGGGCGGCGTCTATGGCGACCATGTCCCCCGGATCCACCATGGCGAGCGCCAGCCGGTTTCCCCGCCGTTGGAGGGGGAGGATGGTGTGCTGACGGGCGATTTCGGCTGGAACCTCCTTCAACAGTCCCGCCTCGATCTCAACGTCGCTTACGTCCACGTAGGGGACGCCCAGGTGACGCGAGACGGCCGCCGCGAGCTCGCGGTCGTCCACCAGGCCGCTCTCCAGGGCCGCGGCGATGAAGCTCTCGCTTTCCTTGGACTGGATCACCACGATCTGTTCCAGCTCTTGCGGGGAGATCGTTCCCGACTCGACCAGGGTCTGTTCCAGGCTGCGAATGGCGTCACTCCTTGAGGCTGTTGCGAAATTCCAGGTCGGTGCAATAATTACTAGATACGCAGATCCGTAGGGGCAGGTGTCCACATCCGGTAAACGGGAGGGTCGGTCAATCCTCCTCGGTGAAAATGACATTTATGCAACGGTCTCAGGGGTTTTGAGGAGCACGGGCTAGCCTTCAAGGATCTGCCTGACCTGGACGAGTTCCTGACGGATGCGGAGAAGCCTCTCCCTCAGCTCTCCGGGGTCCGGTTCCGATGTCTCGTCCAGTTCGATCTGCCTCCGCGCCCCGGCGATGGTCAATCCCACCTCCTCCAACAGGAGTTGGATACGCAGGACCAGTCCCAGGGCCTCGTAATCCAGGAGGACCTCACCGCTCTCTCCCCCGTAGGTCAGCGTCTGCAGCTCGGGAAACTCCTCGAGCCAGTAGGCGACCTTGTTGGCTGAAACGCCGGTTATTCGCTCGACCTGACTCAGATTGAAGCGGTCCACGGGGGCTCCTTAGATTTAAAGATCACCGTCATAAATGGACCAATAAGAAGATGTATCTTCCTTATAGATATGGCGATAGGAAGATAAAGTGTGTTCACTTAACGCTCAAAGAAGGTGGCGCCTCGGACGACGAACACGGTTGAATTAGATTCGTAGGGGCGGAGCTCCGCCCCCGCCCGCGGGCGACCGCAGAGGGTCGCCCCTACGGTAAGTGGTTTTAACCCCTTGCTTCAACGTCGAGACGACCGTGGACATTTGCCTCTTTTTGGGCCAGATAAGGGTTGTGATCCCCTAATTTTTTATGTCCGTTCGATCGGAGGCCAGAGGACTCTTCTCCCGACCCTCGCGCAGCCTCTTGATGTTGCTCCGATGCATGGATATTACCAGAGCCGCCGCCAGAACGCCAAAGACCAGGAGCACGTAGTCTATCCCGTCTCCGGTCAGGCCGAAGACCCCGATGATGACCGGGTAGGCGACCGAGGCCGAGAGGGTGGCGATGGAGACGATCCGGGTGATGAACGCCACGGCCAGGAAGACGCCCAGGGTGGCCAGACCGATCCACGGGGCCAGGGCCACCGCCCCGCCGACACCGGCCATCCCCCCCTTGCCGCCCCTGAATCCGAGGAAGGGGGTGAAGATGTGCCCCAGCATGACGGCCATCAACACGGCGCAGCCGAAGAGGGTGGGGTTGATCCATCCCACCGGAAAAAGGATCGGGATGAACCACACCGCGGTAAAGCCCTTGGCGCCGTCCAACGCATAAGCCAGCATACCGGGAATTTTACCGCAGGTGCGGAGGACGTTGGTGGCGCCCACGCTCTTGGAGCCCTCCTCGCGCAGGTCCACCCCCCGCCAGAGTTTGGCGATGAGCCAGCTCCAGGGGATCGCCCCCCAGAATAAAGAACATATTACGCCAAATAATAAATTCATATCATGTTAAGTAGGTTGATAACGTAAATACAAGAGAGGCAATTGATGCAACACTACCTAAATTTGCCAATAGACGTTCTATTACGTTTTTATCTTTTTTTGTTTTTTCAAGTTGATGCATTAAAGATTTTAAATCATTTAATGCATCTTTAATTTCTTCTTGAGTTAAAGTGTTATCATTGTGTAATGTTTTCTCAATTTCTCTGCACATTTCAGTTACTTCTTGGTTAATAATGGTTATATCTCCGATTGGGGATTGAACAATGTTACCATTACCAATGGTAATTGTATGCCTGCTGCTATCAACGTGAATTTGAGCCTCATTAATAAAATTGCCATGTTCTACTGCCATCATTCCATTTTCGGTAATAATACCTTCAAAATTAAAGTAAGGTGGCTCTGGGAATCTCTGCATATGACTTTCGTACGTGTCTAAAAAGTTTCTGGGATGAATTTTAATATAATTCTTATTTTCTAAGTGCCTTGTAGCGGCTAGCATTCTCTTTTTGTTTGTTTCTCCTGTCTTTTGAGTTATTTCTTTATCTGATAAGTGGTTATCAGGCAATTGTGTTTCCCCTAAATGATGATCGTATAGTATTTGAAGTATCTCAAACGCTAAATTAACAATGGTCATCTTTTTATCTTTATCAAGACAATGTTCTTCTATGTACATTGCACCATCTTTTGTAATTCCCGCTATAATCGCTTTAGGTCCGTCTTCATGGTAAGCAAAAGGAACGATACTGTTACCAACAAGTTTATGCAGTTCAAAAACGAGGAATCCTTCTTCGTGTAGATATTCACATGCCTTTATAATTTTTGAATCATCTGTAGCACCTGTAACTTCTTTAATAGCATCAAAGGGTAATATTGGTTTTTTGCCATAACCTATCACTTCTGCTCGTTCGTAAAACTTCCTGAGGATTATCTGAGCGATTTCTTTAATAGTCATCAGAAGTACTTCCCTTCTTACTTTAGTTGTTGTTATTATATCATTTAATCACATCGATATTCAATGAGAATAAGGACACCATACCAGTCGCTAGCCTCAACAAGTGTCATTTGCTGCGTTTCCGGGGACGCTTTTCCGTTCTGTATTCGATGAACAGCGGCACCCCCCGCCAGCTGCCGGCCTCGCGCAGGCGGTTCTCCAGAAAACGCCGGTAGGAGAAGTGGAGCTCCACCTCCCGGTTGGTGAATACGGTGAATCGGGGCGGGGCGGTGCGGGTCTGCGTGGCGTAGAGCAGCCTGACCTCCCGACCCCGGTGCATCGGCGGCTGGTGGCGCTCCTGCGCCTTCTGGAGAACGCGGTTCAGCTCCGGGGTGGACAGCCTGCTCTCGAAGGCCCCGGCCACCCGCCCGACCTCCTTCATCAGAAGGTTAAGGCCCAGCCCCGCGGTGGCGCTGGTGAAGACCACCGGCACGTGGGCGGCGAAGCCCAGGAGCTCGTGGGCGTCGTCGGTCAGCCTGCGTTTCTCGGGACGGTTAAGCACGATCAGGTCGCACTTGTTAAAGATCAAGATCGCCGCCCGGCCCTGTTCC
>DAOVLG010000089.1 GCA_030631385.1 Candidatus Coatesiibacteriota bacterium
CCGGCGACCTCCGAGGGTGATCTCCACTTCACCGCCGACAGTCGGCAGTTCTTCGGCAGTCGGGGAACCCTCCTGGAGATCTTCTACCAGGTACCCAACACCTCCCTGGAATTTCTACCCACCACGGAAGGGACCTGGTGGGCCACATACGTCACCATGCTGGAAATCATCAACCCCCACGGGGAGGTTATCTACCGGAAAACCTCAACAAACGACGTCGAGGTGACCCTCGAGGAGCAGACGCGGAAGGACTCGTACTATTCCCTCAATACTTACAGAGTGGAGATCGAACCCGACCTCTACGAGGTCAAGTTGACCGTCGGCGACGCCAACACGAAGCTCGAGGGGACGGTGGTGCTACCCCTGGAGATAGATCTCCTGCCGCTCCCGGGTATCAGCGACATCCAGCTCGCCTCGCGGGCCCGGGCCCTGTCCGAGGAGGACCTCGACCCCGAGGGCAACTTCAAGGGTAGGGCCGAACTGGTGAAGGACGACTACTTCGTTGCCCCCCTGGCCAGCCGGCGTCAGGTGTCACCCGCCGACAACCTCCTCTACTTCTTCGTGGAATTTCTCACCGAGCCGGGCGAACACACGTTCTCCTACGAGATCTACGACGAACCGGGCAGACTGGTGCACTCCGAAGAAACCGGCTTCCTCGGGGGAGGGCTCGCCGGCACCGCTTTCTCGGTGAACGCCGGGGACTGGGGCCACGGCAGGTATGTCCTCCAGGCTCGGCTAACCAACGTCGTCTCCGAGGAGCTCGTTGCTGAACGGGACACCTTCTTCTGGATCGGCCCCGAGATCCCCGAGGTCCTAACCGAGGTTGCCCGTGTTTCCGACGTACCGATGGCCGAGCGCGAGTACGAACAGATCCGTCGTGAGATCAGCTTCATCGCCGACGAGGCCGAGCTCGCCGTCCTGGACGCCGCGCCGCCCGAGGGGCGATGGACCGTGGTTGATCATTTCTGGTCCAAGCGAGACCCCGACTCGAGTACCCCGGAGAACGAGTTCAAGATCGAGTACTACCGCCGGTTGGCCTACGTGCGGGAGCACTTCGCCACCGGTTACTCCGACGGGCTGGACACCGATCAGGGCCGGATCTACGTCAGGTACGGCCCCCCCGACGAGGTCATAGAGAATCCCCTCGGCGCCGGCATAGCCGGTACCGATCACCTGGGCGGTGAGGCCTCCGAGCTCGAGGGCAGCTTCGGCGCCGGCGGCCGTCAGGGAGCGATAGTGCCCGCCAGCGGCAACGAGGGACTGACCGACACCCGGGTGGGCGAGTTCATGGGCGTCCTGGTTAACCTGGGGAAACCCCACCTCCTGTGGATCTACTACTCCTCCAGCTCAGATTCTATCACCCGGAAGTTCCTCTTTGAGGACCGCACCGGTTTCGCGAACTACGAGATCGTATGGTCAACGGAGAGGGGCGAGTACTAGCCCCTCAACCAACCCCATATCTGCATCCAGGAGGACCACTCAATGGCAAAAGCGAAGCGCCTCAGCCTGTTCGCCCTGCTGACGATCACCCTTTTCGTGCTGGCCCCGGCCACGATCGTATTCGCTCAAGAGGCTGCTGAGGAGGTCGGGGAAGCCCCGGCTGAGGGCGAGGAAACCCCCGAAGAAGCCCCCGCCGAAGGTGAGGAGGAGGAGCTTGCCGCCACCCCCCCCGAGGAGGAGGAGGAGGCCGGATCGGTACAGGACTACTTCGCCAAGGGCGGCGTGGTCATGTATCCGTTGCTGCTCACCTCCGTACTGGCCGGCGCCTACATCATCGAGCGTCTCTTCACCTACCAGTTCGCCAAGATAGACGCCCGCAGATTCACCGACAGGATCGTTGAGCTGGTCAAGGCCGGTAAGCGCGGTGAGGCGATCGAGGAGTGTAAGAAGACCCGTGGCCCCATCGCCGCCGTGTTCAAGGCGGTCCTGCAGCGTGCCGACCGCGGCGTGGCGGCAGCGGAAAAGGCGGCGGCCAACTCGGGCGCCGTGGAGTTGGCATTCCTGGAGCGTGGTTTGATCGTCCTGGCCTCCGTATCCACCATTGCACCGATCCTGGGATTCCTCGGAACGGTCACCGGGATGATCCGAGCCTTCGAGGGCATCGCCCGGGCCGGTGAGGTCAAGCCCACCGTCGTCGCCTCAGGTATCTCAGAGGCGCTTATCACTACAGCAACCGGTCTGGCCATCTCCTTCCCGGTACTCATCATGTACAACTACTTCACCAACCGCATCGACCGCTTCGTCCTCGAGATGGAGGAGGGGACCACAGAACTCATTGACGCCATCGAAGACACCCAGGCTTAGACGGGGGTAACCCATGGCTTTTAAACGAAAGAGCAAGGTGTCCGCGGAGATTCCATCGGCATCGATGGCCGACATCGCCTTCCTTCTCCTGGTCTTCTTCATGACCACGACCATCTTCAACGTGGAGAAGGGGATCAAACTGGTCCTGCCGGCCGAGGGCCCCTCGCTGAAGGTTAAGCAGACCCACATCATCACCGTGGAGGTTGCCGAGGACGGCTCCATCTACCTCAGATCGGTTGACGGCGTCAAGTCCATTCCAAGCAAGAACCTCCTCAAAGATGAACTCGAGAGGCGGCTGGCCAAGGACAGCGAGCTGGCCCTGATCTTCGACGTCAGTGAAAAGGCCGACTACGAGATGATGATCGATGTCTTCGATGAGATCAAAAGGGCCAATTTCCAGCGCATCGCGCTGAAGATTCGTTAAGGGGGCGCCGGCCGTGCAACTGAAGAAAAAGGTAAAATCGAAGCCGTCGATTCCGTCGGCATCGATGGCCGACATCGCCTTCCTACTCCTGGTTTTCTTCATGACGACCACGGTCTTCAACATTGATCGGGGGCCGCAGATCAAGCTCCCCGCCGCACAGAGGGTGGAGAAGACCAAGCGGAAGGACACGATGTCGCTGTACGTGGACCGCAACGGCAACATAAACATAGACGGACGCTACGTCGCTCTGGAGCTTCTGCCCGAAATCATGACCGAGGAGGTCGCCGCCAATCCGAACCTGACCGTCATCCTCAAGGCGGACCGCAGCGCCGAGTACGGCCGACTGATGGAGGTCTTCCAGCAGCTCCAGAAATCGCGCGCCTACAAGATATCCCTCTCAACCGAGCTCGAAACGGGGGGACTGTAGGACCGCGGAACTCGACCCCGGGATTTGCGTATACTCAGGTAGAGGGGTGTAACCATGTCGAACGGCGAGAAAAGCAGCGGCGACAAACTATTCGACCCGAAGGCAAAACGCAGCCTATTCCTCCAGGCGATGTTGCTCTCCATCCTCTGCTGTCAGGTCGTCGTCCTGGGGATGAGCAACTTCGTGGGGCCGGTGCAACCCTTCGTACTCCAGCGGGAGGTACAGCAACTGGAGAACATCGAGGTGATCAAGCCTCCCTCGAAGACGATCCAGATCCCCGAGGTCAAGCCGCCGCCCAAGATCGTCCAGGCCGCCCCCGAGATCTCCGAGGACGAGGAGGCCGTCGAGACCATTGACATCCCCACCTTCGAGCACGTCGTGATGGAGGAGACCACGGAGAGCCTCTTCTCGGACATCGGCCCCATCGGAGGAGGGGATGGAGCCGAGGGTGAAGAGGGGCTGATACCCCCCGAGGCGATCTACGCCCCCAAGCCCGATTACCCGTCCATGCTCAAGGAGGCGGGTTGGTCCGGCTCCTGCACCATCGGCCTCTACATCGACGAGAGCGGAGGCATCGGCAAGGTCTGGGTCATCCGCATCTCGGGCAAGTCCGAGGCCGATCAGGCGGCGCTGGCGGCCGCACGATCCTCCCAGTGGAGACCGGCCACCCAGAACGGCGTCCCCATCGCCAAGAAGATCTCCATCACCTACGAGTTCGAGGTGGATATCTACTAGACGATACATCCTGCACACGTATCAACAAATGAGGCCCCCTGTATGGGCCTCTTCTTTATCCGAAGTGGTTCGGCGGCTGCCGTAAGTATTAGTCCGACCACACCGGTTCAAAGAGCGTGTTCTAGTTCTTCACGCATTATTATTCTGACGAAGAAAACGACTAACACAATCACACCTCCGCAACACGACCCTTGCGCTAAACCGTGCTGATTATTTAGAATGAATACACTCTTGTAGAAAACCGCCGGATCTTCTTTAACTATTCAACGTCTTAAGGAGGCTTCACATGCGCGCAACCCCGATCTTCCTTCTCTCTATCCTACTCCTGACCGCCGCCGCCCTTACACCGGGAGAGGTCGTCTTCCAAAACGCCTACCCCGAAAAAGGCATGGAGAGCACGTACAACCTGAAAGACACCTTCACCTACGGCGTGGACACCGAGGTAAGATGCCGCTGCTACTACGGAGCCACCCTCGCCGAGTGGCTCGAGTACGCCCAGGAGCTGCACCCCGGCGCCCAGTACGCCGGCGTCTACCACATAGTTAACATCTTCCTGGACCCCGCGGCGGATTGGATACACGATGACAACCAGTGGTGGGTCAAGATAAACGACCCCTCCTTCGATTGGGTCCAGTGCGGCGGGTACGACCTGCTGCCCACCGAGTTCGGCGACGACGTCTACGGCGCCGCCACCGATCTCAACCATTACGGCAGGGAGGGGGCCCACGGCACACACACCGTGGAGTACAAGGTGGTCATCGAGCTGGTGGACGACTGGGACGCGCTACGCGGTGCCTACATGTGGAAGACCAACGTGACCATCTCCGAGGGTTCCTTCAAATGGATCGTTCCTTAAGACCTAACGCCCGAATGAAAACGGAGGGCCGACCCTCCGTTTTTTTACCATTCTCCGTACTCTCCGCCGCGGAGGCCGCGCGCTGGGGGTCACAGGTCTTTTCGTAGGACGGAGTTTACTAACCTCGACGCTGTTTTGCGGTCATTTTCCCTTTTCGGCAGGGATAGAATCCCCGCCCTACATTTGCGTTGAGCGAAGGTTGTACGCCTCGATGCCGGCGACCAGCGCGTCCATGGCGTGCTCCAGCTCCTCGCAGTTCAGGACGTAGGCGATGCGGATCTCCTGGGTCCCCAGCCCCGGCGTGGCGTAGAAGCCCGGCCCCGGCGCAATCATCACCGTGTATCCGTCCACCGAGAAATCGGTGAGCATCCACTCGGCGAATCTCTCCACGTCGTCCACCGGGATCTTCACCAGGGCGTAGAAGGCGCCCTGGGGTTTTTGGCAGACCACCCCCTCGATCTCCTGGATCCGGGTAAACACCACATCCCGGCGGCGTTGGTATTCCAGCCTTGATTCCTCGATGTAGTCCGTCTCGTCCGAGTAGGCGGCGGCGGCCACCACCTGTCCCAGGGCGGGGGGACATAGGCGGGCCTGGGCGTAGCGCAGCACCGCCTCCATCAAGGGGTTGTTGCGGCTGATGACGCAGCCGATTCGTGCGCCGCAGGCCGAGTAGCGCTTGGAGATGGAGTCTATGACGATTGCCCGCTCGTCCATGCCCTCCACCTCGAGGATTCCGATGGAGGTGAGGCCGTCGAAGGTGAACTCGCGGTACACCTCGTCGGAGATAACGTAGAGGTTGTGCTTCTGGGCCAACCCGGCGACGCGCTCCATCTCCTCCCGTGTATAGACGGCTCCGGTGGGATTGCCCGGCGAGTTGACGATGATGGCCCGCGTGCGCGGGGTTATCTTCTCCTCGAACTGCTCCACGGTGGGGCAGCGGTAGCCGTCCTCGGGGTACGTGGTGATCGGTACGAGGCGGACCCCCGAGGTGATGGCGAAGCCGTTGTAGTTGGTGTAGAAGGGCTCGGGGATGATGAACTCGTCGTCGGAGTCGCCGATGGCCATCATGGCGAAGCTGATTGCCTCGCTCCCGCCGGTGGTGGTGACGACGTGGTGCGGCTCGAGGTGGTGGCCGAGGCGGCCGTAGTAGTTGATGAGGGCCGCGGTGAGCGCCTGATCGCCCTGGGAGAGGCCGTAGCCGATGACCCGTGGCTGGTAGTCGCGCAGGGCCTCGAGGCCCGAGGGGATCGTGGGCAGGTCGGGCTGGCCGATGTTCAAATGGAAAACGTGGGTCCCCCGCTGCTTGGCCTGCAGGGCGTAGGGGACGAGCTTTCGGATCGGGCTGGCCGGGATTCTCTCGGCCCGCTTGGATAGAGACGGCCTGGACATCGCAACTCCCGGAGTGGTCCTTCCCGGGTAGGATACAACGGCGCGGCGGGACCTTCAAGTACGGTATTTCCTTTTCTGCCACACAAAAAGGGCGCCCCTCTCGGGGTGCCCTTCGGTCGTTTTTGACGATCCTAACGCTTTGTCGCAGAAAAGGGCGCCCGGAAGGACGCCCTTCGGTAGACGGATCTCTGTCTACTAGTACTCGGCCTTGATGGCGCCCCAGGTGGTATCTTCAACGGCAACCCAGGTGTCGAAGGTCCAGACAAAGTCTTCTTCCATCTCGTTGCCCTTCATATCGGCGAGGGAGGCGGCAACGGTGCAGGTGATGATCTCGTCCTCGTAGAAGTCATCGTAGGGGGTGAAGGTGCAGATCACGTCGTTGATGTTTTCGTCGTCAATTTCCAGATCGCCGGGCAGGGTCCGGGCCGGGGAGGCGTGGATACCCAGCGCGGCGCTGGCGCTCACCATGTGGTCACCACGGAGGGTGGTGTCCTGGACGGTGAAGTCAATGGTGGTAACGTCAACACCGCTCTCGGTGTCCTTGCAGTGGAAGACGATGGTGGAATCGAGCGGGACGTCCACCTCGCCTTCGTCGGGATCCATGCCATCCACGTAGGGCGGGGTGATGTCGGGCTCGCCCACTTCGTAGTCTATGTCCAGGTAGGGCGCGTTGCTGCCGTACTCCTTCGAACACCAGCGCTGGTAGTACGAAGAGCCTAGGCCCAGGCAGATGAGTCCGA
>DAOVLG010000022.1 GCA_030631385.1 Candidatus Coatesiibacteriota bacterium
ACTCGGCTCTCTCCATTCCCGGCAGGTGGCGGAGGAGAGCCCGTTGGGCCGGCGGGGTCAGGCGTGTCTGACAACCGACGAGACTGTACCGTGTTTTTTCCCGGTTCTCCGCCCGAAGCTGAAGAACGGCGTGGTACGTCTCGCCGGTGCCGGGATGGCGGATGCCGATGGGCCGCAATGGCCCGAAGCGCAGGGCGTCTTCGCCCCGCTCGGCGAGGACCTCCAGGGGCAGGCATCCCTCGAAAACGGTGAAGTTACCCTCAGCTAGCTCCCGGTCCACGCCGTGAACCGGTGCTCGGGGCAGCCTGAGCAGCCTCTGCCGAAAATCTTCGTAACGCTCTTTGGAAAGGCCTACGTTCAGGTAATCGGTCCCGCGACCGTGACGTCCGGCGGGGAAGATCTGCCCCAGATCGAGACTCTCCGTCGTTACCACGGGGGAGGTGGCGTCGTGGAAGAAGAGCCGTTCCCGACCCAGCTTCTCCTCCAGGTCCTCCAGAAGCGTCGCGCTGGTGAGTGGGCCGGTGGCCAGGACGACGGGGGCGGCCGGAAGCTCGGTCACCTCCTCCCGGATGATCTCGATCAACCGATGAGCCCCGATCTTGCGCTCAACGTCCCCGGAGAACAGTTTCCGATCCACCGCCAGTGCCGTCCCGGCGGGAACTCCGTTGGCCCTGGCCGTTTCCAGGAGGAGTGACCCGAGCAGCTCCAGCTCGGCCTTCAGGCAGCCGTGGGCGTTGTGGGGGTAGACGCTCTTGAAGGAGTTGGAACAGACCAGCTCGGCTAGGCCGCCGCCGGAATGGGCGCCCGTTTCTTTTCCCGGTCGCATCTCATAGAGACGTACGGCGTGGCCCATTTGGGATAGTTGCCACGCCGCCTCACAGCCGGCCAGTCCGCCGCCCACCACCGTAACGACTATATCCATTTAGCGAAAGGCCCCCGGAGGGGCCGCTAAACTCCGCTTTCCGAGAGGTACCGATCCACCGTTGAGCTGACCTCTTCGGCCAGATCAATCTTCGGGGTCTTCTCCGCGTCCGTTTTTTCAATCTGGAGGGCGACCAGGGTCATGTCGTCGAACTTCTTTGCATCTCCTACGAAGGCGTGCACCGTTTCGGCCAGTTTCTTCACCAACTCCTCGGGCTTGAGTTCGGCGAACATGGTGAAGGCCTCTTGCAGTCTCTGTTCACCGAAGAGCTCCATCCGATCGTTCATGGATTCGGTGATGCCGTCTGTGTAGATCAGAACGGTGTCACCCGGGTTCAGTTGGACGGTCGTGCTCTCCAGCGTGCGGTAGAATTCCTCCGGTTCTATCAGACCCAGGGGGCGCCCCCTGGTTTTGACGACCTCCACCTCGTTCTCATCGCGGTGGTGGACCAGCAGCGGGTTATGACCGGCGTTGACCACGTCGAGGCTCCGGTTGCGGGAATCGTAGACGTAGTAGACACAGGTGACGAAGTTTCCGGTCCGCATGTCGGGGCTGAGGATGGTGTTGGTTTCGCAGAGGGTGGGCCGGGCGTCGAAGTGTCGGGGAACGGTGCTGCGCAGGATCGTGCGCAGCATTAACATGATCATCAATCCCTGGAGGCTTTTACCGGACACGTCGGCCACGAGAACCCCAAGCCGTCTGTCATCAATGGGGATGAAGTCGTAGTAGTCGCCGCCTACCTCGTACGCCGGTTCGCAGAAGCCGGCGATATTTACACCTCGATAGATTGGTGGTTCTTTGGGCAGGTAGGATCGCTGGAGTTGCCGGGCGATTTCCAGATCGCGGGCGATACGCGCATTTTGCTTCGGCGGGCCGTGCAAATTCTCCAGACGTTCGGCCATGTCGTTGAAGGCCGAGGCCAGCAGGCCGAACTCGTTTTTCGCCTTCACCTTGAGCCGGTAGGAAAAGTTCCCCGCTCCCAGTTGCTTCACCCCGCGCCGCAGCTCCTTCAAGGGGCGCAGAGCGCGCAGGAAAACCAGCACACTTAACGCCGTGATAAGCACCAGGGCCGCCATGCCGGTGAACACGCCCCGGCGGGTTGATTCCTCCAGCGCTTGGCGGACGGGCTCCACCGAAAGCTCCAGGCGTAACTCGCCGATGGTCGTTAACTCCCCCGGTGCAGAGGCGGGCGAGAGCACCGGCAGCGAAAGATAGAAGAACTCCTCGGTGCCCCTGAGTTCCTCCTTGGTTCTCAGAGAGTCCAGTACTATCGGCTCACCCTCCACACTCAGGGGGACGATCTCCTCGTCGGCGGAGTAGATCTCGCCCCCGTCGCTGAAGAAGTACGCACCGTTCAGGTACGGGTTGTCCTCCTTGGCGGAGACCAGCGTTTGGATAACCCCCTCCTCGGGATTATCACGGATGGCGGAGGAGGAGAGCGTTCGAGCGATGGCCCGCCCCTGGTGGAGGAGGGACGTCTGGAACTCGTGGGAGAATGTCCGGCGTTCAAGGTTTACCAGAAGCCAGGTCAGCACCGCCGCGGTGATTATGATCGAGAGGCCGACCAGGATGGGGAGGCGCCAGTGCAGATTGGGGTAAAATTTGGTTTTGGCAGCCATGCCGCCCTTCGGTCCCACCGTTCGGTGGATGGATTGTCGGTGTCGTTTGAAGCGGAGTGGGTTTCATCTCATCAATCATTAGTTTACATCCATCGCGGCTTCAGGGCAAGCTTGGGACCGATCGTTTTGGTTGTGGTATTATTAATCTAGACATAAATGTGCGCTGTTTAAAGGAGATGCCATGGTTGTCCGTTCCGTCCTGTTATTCTCCATATTATTCTCGTCCCTGCTCCTCGCCGTGGCTCCCTACCCCATGCCCGAGGGGGCGGTGCCGTACTGGGAGTACTTCGAAGACACCCCCTTCACCCCGGGACGCGGTTTCGTGGGGAGGCTCGAACTGGGGCAACTCGTTTCAGACATGTACTCCACCATCGGTGGTGGGAAGGAGGAGATGGACCACCCCTTCTGGTACTTCTTTGAGGACGGACCTTACTCCTTCACCGTGATCGGCCGGTACGACGCAGAATCCATGAGCTTCCCCATCGTTGGTTTGGTCCTCGGCGGTTTGGCGGACGCGCCGCCACCCGAGGTCATGACCCCGGAGGGCGTGGATATCGAGACGCCCTGGCCCGAGGTGGTCGAAACCTACGGACGTCCCTCGCTGGGCGTTCGGGCGGCCGAAGCGTCGTACCCCGAGTTGGGGCTGGTCTTCTATCTCGACAACCTCTACGACGTCTCCTCGATACTCGTCCTTGAGCCGGAGCCCGCGGCGGCTCCCTCCGGGACGCGCTACGAGAACACCGGGGTGGAGCTTCACCAGGTAGTCACACCGGCCAAGGGCATCCTGGCCGTGCCCCTACCCGAGGGATGGTCTTTGAGCGAATCAGCCGATGTTACGGCCTTCTATACCGATCAGGAGGAGAAGTGGAGCGTCCAGGTCTCCACCTGCGTGGATTGCTCCGACGACATCACCCAGTGGGCCGACATGCAGGAGGACTTCCTTTACGGGCCCAACCTCCTCCCCGAAGACGGCTGGTACCTCCATCCGAATGTACTCTCCGAATACGGGGCCGACGAGAGCTACTGCGCCGAGTACGAGGGTGAGTTAATGGGGCACGGTTGGACCCTCTTCCTGCGACGGTACGATCAGACCGTAAACGTGACGATCAACTGCCTGGAGCTCGAGACCTACGAAGCCGACCCCGTGGGGGCGAGCCGTTTGGCCCACGCGATCCTGGCCGGTGTGGAATTCGTGGAATAGGCTAAGTCCTTGACATCTCAGGGTCGTTCTTGCTACGCTTCGTTTACATGGGCGGTCACGGGGCGGGGTAGCTCAGATGGTAGAGCAGCGGACTGAAAATCCGCGTGTCCGCGGTTCGATTCCGCGCCCCGCCACCATTGGACCGGGGGGCGAGACAGGCGGGTGCGGGGTTGATTTTATGGCTTTAAACAAAAGTATGTGTAAGGACCGGGCGCGGGTCGGCATCACTCCGGGAGGTCGAATTGGGCGCGAAGCGCTATCTTAACGTTTTGGTCACCTTCGTCCTCTTCATCGTCTGCGTGTTTTTGGTTTATCTCTTGTCCTTGGACCGAACCGAGGGCCATCGCGGTGACGGTGACCGACTCTACAAAAAGTACGAGTACGACGACGCCCTGGAGGAGTACCGACAGGCCTGTCTGGTGGAGTTCGCCAATCTCTTCGAGAATATCGAGGATGTGGAAGTGATGACCCTGGAAGACGTCCTCGACATTCTCCGGGATAACAACGTCGGCAACGCGCGGGTCATCAACAGCATCCACGATTGCTGGTTCCAGCTTGGGTCTATCGAGTTCGACGCCTTCGATAAGAAGGGCCAAGACGTACACCTCCTCCCCGCCGAGATGTACCTGGATAAGGTGGAGCGCGGCGAGCACGTGGAAGAGGCCCAGGAGATGCTTGAAAAGGTGCAGATGGCCCTGAAGGAGGATGTGGAGATCGAAACCGGTACCAGGATGATCTGCGCCTACACGGAGTACATGGGCTGGCCGGAACCGCCCGAGTATCTGGAGTACGAGGGTCCCGTCCCGCCGGAGGGTTACCTCTACATCCTCAACGACACCATCCGCACCGAGATGCTCACCAAGAGGGCCTACCTCAAATACGCCGAAGAGTTGAAGCCGGTCGTCATTGACGACTACGCCTCCCAGCATTACGCCGGGGACTTCATGACCATCCCAGGTCACATCGCCGGCGACAGCCCCATTAACCTCGTGGTGAACAGCGTTTCCCGGGCAACCTCCATCAAGATTGCCGGTGGCGATGTGCTCGAAGCCGAACCCTACCGTTACATGGTCTTCGTTCACATAGAAATAACCAACCGTACCGACACCGAGGACTACTATGGCGAACCGGAGCCCTTCGAGTTTGACATGAAGAACGCCAGGCTTTACAAATCCTTGGAAACCAACTTTGATGAGCCGATGATGTCAGATCAGAAGGATTCCCGCGATCCCGGCAAGACCTACCTGCCCGATCAAGCCACCATCCAGCCCGGCGAGACGCTCTCGGGCTGGATCATGTTCTACAGCTGGGATTCCGCCGAGTACTACTTCAAGATCATCCGCATGAAGGTTACCCCAGACACCGGGGTGCCGTACTCCGAGCCCATCGTCGGCAAGACCCTGCCCGAGCTCGAGTAGCCCCCGACTTGCACCATTAAGGCCCTCCAAAGGGGGCCTTTTTGTTTGGGGTTATTAATCGCACATTGCCATCGTAGGGGCGGCCCTCTGTGGCCGCCCGCCCCTCTGGGAAGGAGCATTCGTCCACGGGTTAGGGTGAGGGGGTGTACGCAGATGGTTAAATAAGGCAGCCCTCACCCTCAATCCCGTGAGCGAATGCTCTTCCCACAGGGAGAGGGAAGCCGCTACGTCTGTGAATCGCACGTTGCCATCGTAGGGGCGGCCCTCTGTGGCCGCCCGCGGGAGGGTCACCAGCCCCTCCCCTACGGCTGTTGACACACACAAATAATTATGATAGATTTCTGTTAGTTTCAAAAAATCCCAAAAGTAGAGGTAAAAAATACGAAGTTGAGGATTAACCTTGCAGGATGTTGCATTCTGTTTTAGAAAGGAGACCCCATGAAAACGCTCGGCTTGATCGCCGTCCTGGCCGTCTCGGCGGTCATGGCGGCTAACGCCGTGTCCGTGGATACGATCGAGCCGCCTACCGAGCACAACGCCCACTGGTATTTATACGCCGATAGCCATGTCCGCTGCGACCGCGAGGGCCTGAACGTCTACGGCTCCAACGACTGCGCCTCTCTGAGGTACATAGGCCAGCCCATCAACCTCTGCGGCTATGACGGCGTTTTGATGAGAATCGATTACTTCCAGGTAACCGCCGACGAGGGCGATTACTGCGAGCTCTACCTCGGCGATGACGACGACCACTACACCCTGGTTCACACCTTCGAGGACACCGACGGCCACGCATATGTAAGCCTCATGCTCGACGACTACTACGGCACCAGAGACCTGCAAATCTTTTTCGTGTGGGTCTCTGACCTGAGCGGGGTGGACAAGGGCTTCCGCATGTTTTCCATCGAAATCTGCGGCGTTTTATGGGGCGAAGGCGAGTACACCAACGTCTTCACCTGGGGCTCCCCCGACGACGTGACCGGCCATCAGACCCTCGATGTGTCCGAAATGGGCGGGACCATGGTCTGCCTGGCCTTCGAGTACGGCACCGAGGTGGATCAGCAGCGGTGGTGGGCCATTGACAACGTGGAGCTCACAGCCGACGGGGAGAGCATTCTGCCCCTGCAGGCGGGCGGCTGCGGCGTCGAGGACTTCTCCAGCGGCGGCTGGCACCAGGACCGGCACGGCTTGCCCGGTGAGTGGGAGATAGACACCGACCACGTCACCGGCGACATGTCCGGCGAGAACTGGCAGTGCGACTCCGCCGCCCATCCGGGCTGGCGGTACCAGGCCGAGACCCTCTCGCCCTGGTTCAGAGTTGGTAGCGCCGACACGGTCACCTGTGAGTTCGACACCTGGTTTAGCCCGATGGATACCGGCGACTACGCGTCATTCGGCTGCTACTGCCCCGATTATTACCAAATGTTTTTCGAGGCGTTTCATGATCTTGGCGACTGGTACGCCTCCGAAGACGGCACCAACGTCGTCGAGACCTCCTGGGGCGCCATCAAGGCGAGCTTCTAAAAAGCCGCGCCCCAACGTAGGGGCCGACCTTCAGGTCGGCCCGCTTCTTTATAAGGCAGCCCTCACCCTCAATCCCGTGAGCGAATGCTCCTCCCACAGGGAGAGGGAAGCCAATCACCTCGCCTCCTAGGGGGAGAGGGGTGTCGCGGCACCTTTCGGTATGACTTGCCCCGGCGACGGGAATGGGCTATATTAGTGGCGTAAACGGAAGGGAGACCGGCTAGATGTTCTAAGGCGTAAACCAACCCGACCATACGGTAGCCCGCGCGAATGAGCACAATGCGCGTGGTGGGTTTGCGCCGATTTTTCAGAAAAATCAACCTAACTTTACCGGGACGGTCGGATATATCCGGCCGTCCCTTTTTCCTTGGAACGAGATGTTACAGTTAAAGAACATCAAAAAATCCTTCGGGCCCCACGAGGTCCTGTGCGGCCTGGACCTCTCCGTCGGCCGCACCGATCACCTCGGGCTGATCGGGATCAACGGCAGCGGTAAATCAACCCTGTTGAAGATAATGGCCGATCAACTGACCCCGGACTCCGGCGATATGGCCCGGGCGGGCGATGTGGCCGTCGCCTACCTGGAACAAGGGGCGGCCGAGGAATACTGGCGCAATCCCCTCACCGATCCGGTGGAGCACGGGCGCTCGCTTCTGGTCCGTGGTCTGGACCGACTGGAACGGGGCCTCGGCGAACTGTGGGAACGCAGTCTGACCGGTGATCCTCGAGCGATGGACGCCCTTCTAGCCCGGCGGGGCTACGAGAAGGTCGAGGGTATCCATCGTCTGGCCGAGCGGCTCGGGCTGGGACCGGATCGGCTGGAGGATCCGGCGCTGACCCTCTCCGGCGGTGAGTTGGCGAGATTCGATCTGGCGCTCCTGCTCGCCGCGGAGCCGGACCTGCTGCTCCTCGACGAGCCGACCAACTTCCTCGACCCCGAGGGTCTGGCCGAGGCCGAGAAGCTGCTGGCAAGATACCCCAAGGCCTTCATCACGGTCAGCCACGACCGCGATTTCCTCGACGCCGTGGCCGGTGGGATACTGGAGCTGGAAGATGGTCTGCTGCGGCGCTACCACGGCGGATACACCGATTACCGTCGCAGACGCGACTCCGAGATCGCCGCCGCCTGGGAGGATTTTCACCAGGCGAAAAAGGAGAGAAAGAAGCTGCTGGCGGGCCTGAACCGACGGCTGGGACTCCTGCATCGGATGGAGGGGGGCGGCTTCACCGGCACGGCCCACATCAACCGCAGCGGCTCGGACACCTTCAGCCGACGGGCGGCCAAGGTGGCCCGAACCGCTCGGGTGGTCAAGCGCCGCATAGGAAAAATCGAGGCCGAGCGGTTGATCCAGCCCAAGACGTACGGTCTGAGGATCAGACCGCCGCTGAACGAACCTGCGCGCGCCGGCGAGGTGGTTGCCCGGGCCAAGGGTCTGTGCTTCTCCTACCCCGGCGGAGCCGAACTCTTCAACGGACTCGATTTTACGCTCTACCGCGGCGAGCGGGTCCGGTTGACCGGGCTCAACGGCTCGGGCAAGAGTACGCTCTTAAAGCTCCTTTTGGGGAGGCTCGAGCCCGATTCCGGCATCGCCGAGCTGGGTTACCACGTTACCCCCTTCCACGCCGACCAGCTCGCCCTGGGGCTGCCTTCCGAGGGGACGGTCTTCGACGCGTTGCGCGGTAGCACCGAGCTGACCCGCAACGAGATCCGCTACCTGCTGGCCCGGCTCCTGTTTCGCCGGGAGGAGGTGGATAAACCCGTGGTCTCCCTCTCCGGCGGGGAACGCGCCAGATTGTTCCTGGCGATAATCTCGGTCACCAGCGCCAACCTCCTGATCCTGGACGAGCCGACGGCCCACCTGGACCTCAAATCCATCGAGGCCCTGGAGGAAACGCTGGCGGATTACGCCGGGTCGGTGCTCCTCGTCTCCCACGACCGGGCCTTCGGCCGCTCCGTGGCACAGCGATGTTTCGAGCTGACGCGACCAATTTCTCCCCCGAAATCTTGAAATCGAAGCGAAAAGCTGCTATTATTATGCAATTCGACTCACAACGAAGTTACTAATCCCCGTTCAAGATGGGGACTATAGAAAGGACCTCCCATGAAACGCCTCTTCATTCTGTTTTTGGCCCTGGGTCTGGTTTCCGGCGCTTTCGCCATCACCGCGCAGATAGACGCCTCCGGGAACATGATCAAGGTCGAACAGCGCTCCACCATGGAGCTCGAGGGCGGAAAGTCCGTCACCACCATCTTCGTCGAGTGGGGTAACATCAACGAGCTGTCCGGTGTCGGCTTCCACGCCTTCGACGGTTTCGTGGACCCCGAGCACGGCGATATCGCCGTCACCGATGTGCGCATGTTCGACTCGGGCGGCACCTACCGCCGCGGCACCGACGACGAGATCACCCACGAGGGACCGGACTACGTGCTGTGGCGGGCCAGCACCCTGGGCCGCACCGACGGCCTGACCGTCCGCATCGTCACCAGCCGCACCACCACAATCCACGTCAAGGTCGGCGAGTGGTACGGCGAGTTCACCCTCAAGGCCGGGAGGGTCATCTCCGACTCCCTCCGCAGCACCACCAGTGTGTGGAGCCCCGGCACCTCCGCCGCCGTCGCCACCACCGTGTCGTCGGGCTCCAACCGCGCCAACGCCTGGACCGACGGCATGATAATCAAGGTCCGCTGGGGCAACCTGGACGGCTACGACACCACCCCCTTCGAGAGCTTCGACGGCCGCGCGACCATCACCGCGGGCAACGCCACCATCAAGGTTACCAACTGGTTCGACTGGGAGAAGGGCGGCCAGTACGCCCAGGGCAAGGACGACTCGGTTACCAAGAACGGCCCCAAACAGATCAAGTGGCGCGCCTCGGTGAAGGGCGGAGACTCCGACGGCGTGGACATCAGGGTCACCCCCGGCTCCTCCGGCACGGTCAAGATCAAGGTCGTCGTCGGCGACTGGAGCAAGACCTTCACCTTCAAGACGTCCACCAGCTCAGGCGGTGGCAGAGGCGGCGTCTGGGGACCGATCCCCTAAGACCCTAAACCACCAAAAAAAGGGACCCCCTCGGGCCCCTTTTTTACAAGGCATTACCGTTAGTAAATAGACCAACAAGAAGGTGTATCTTCCTTATAAATATGGCAGATAGGAAAAAGCGCTTGTTCACCTTAACGCTAAAAGAAAGCGGCGCCTCGGACGACGAACACAGTTAAATCAGGGGTATGAGTCTTTAGTTTTTCGTAGGGCGGGGTTTCCCAACCCCGCCGCCGCTTTTGAGATTATTATACCTTTTTCGGCGGGGATTGGATCCCCGCCCTACCTCTTTCTCAGTGGAGTTTCAGTTGGTCCAGATAAAGGTTGTGATCCCATTTAAAATAAACTGGCGTTCAGCCGTTGGCGCCGCCCTCCTGCAGCCCGCGCAGACGGCCGATCATGGCTCGGACCTGAACCGCCTCCACCGCCCCGGGCCGGAGACGGAGGTAGGTCTCCAGGCACTCGATCCCCCGGGGGTAGTTCGTGGTGGCCGTGGCGTAGACCATCCCCAGGAGGTAATGGGTGTCGGCGTCCTCGGGGCTCATCCCCAGTTCGTGCTCGAAGACCGTGATCGCAGAATCAAAAAGGCCGATCTCCGAGTACGCCAGCCCCAGGTTGTGGTAGGCCAGGTGAAGGTCCTTCTTGACCGCCAGGACCCGGATCAGGTCCTTGAGGACCTGATCGTACCAGGGCTCCTCGGCCAGCGGCTCCACGTTGAAGCCCCGCCCGCACCACGCGCAGCGCACCCGGGGCTGGGGACGGGTCGGGTAGCTTAACCGGTTGCAGTAGGGGCAGCGCAGTACCTGGTCCCCGCTCTTCCTGGTCGGGCCGTCGCTCATCGGAGTCCTTTATCTAAGCTCGCGTGTGAGCTATTATAGCGGAGCAAGACGGTTACCGCCAGAACCTCTACGCGGGGAGGCCCCGTGGAGTTCCGACCCGCAAAAGCGGAGGACGCCGGCCGCATCCGCGAGCTCAGCCGGGGCATCTGGGAGGGCCACGACTACCTGGGTGAGGCCATCGAGGGCTGGATCGCCGAGGGCGGCGTTTACGTCGGAATAATAGACGGGCGGATCGTCGGTCTCTCGCGGATCAGGCGCCTGGCCGACGATGACTGGTGGCTCGAGGGTCTGCGCGTTGACCCGGCACAACAGGGGCGCGGCTACGGGAGGCTCTTACACCGGGCCACCCTGGCCGAACTGCGGCGGATCGCCCGCGGAACCGTCCGCTTCTGCACCGCTGATACCAACCGCTCGGTGCCCCTGGCCAAGAGGGACGGCTTTCGGGAGATCCTGCGCCTTCCCTTCCTCTATCGTAAGTACGGCCGAGAGGAACATCCGCCCCTCGCCGAGGTCCTCGCCCGGTACAACGTCAGAGAGGCCGACGTCAACGAGTCCGGTCTGGTGGATTTCCTCCTGGAGGGCTGCCGGGAGAGCTACGCCGGACTTCTGCCCCTGGGCTGGCACCACCGGGTGACCACCCGCGAGACGCTTTTGAGGGAGCTGGCCGACGCCCGCATCCTGGTCCTGGGTAAGCCGGGGAGCATCACCGCCGCCCTGGTCGCCACCCGGTCCGGGGAGGGACCGGACCTGAGCATCGTCCTGGGACCCCCCGAGGCGGTCGAGCGACGGATCCTTCCCTGTCTGGGGAGCCTGGCGGTCGAGAGCGGTTGGACGAACGTGGGCGGCGCCGTTCCGCCCGAATACTCCGACGGGCTCCTGGCGGAGGGCTTCAAGATCCCCGACGGATTCAAGAACCAGCTCGTGTTCGAGATGAAGATCAAATGAGGTGAACAGGTGCGTGCAATCTTCGTCAACCCCTTGTTTATCATGTACACGCACGCATCCAAAACGTAGGGGCGGGGCGTAGAAGCCCCGCGCTACGTTATTCGTCACCTTGTGATAACCAACCGGCGGGAGACCGACCCCTCATCCGTGCTCAACCGGGCGGTGTAGACGCCGGAAGCGTATTCGGAGACTTCGAGGGTTATCTCTCCCGAGTCGGTGAGGGGAAATGAATCAATCCGGCGGCCGGAGAGGTCGTAAACCTCGATGACTGCGCCCGAACAACCGTTCGGCAGGTCGTAGGTCAGGGTGATCTCGTCTCGCGCCGGGGAGGGGTAGGGCTCACCGAGCGCAAGTTGAGGTGTCTGATCAGGTATCGAAACCGGCTCCGTCGGGCCGAAGCGGCTCACCAAGCCGTCGTTATCAATCACCTCCAACCA
>DAOVLG010000533.1 GCA_030631385.1 Candidatus Coatesiibacteriota bacterium
AGATCCCCGTCGCCGTCAACGTCGGCCGCGTGAATCGAGCTGACGCCCTCGCAGTAGCAGTCCACCAGGTGCCTCGTCCAGCCCAGGCCGGAGCCGTAAACATTCTCCCACCAGACCACCTCGTCATCCAGGAACCCGGCGCCGAGGATATCCGTATCGCCATCGGAGTCCAGGTCGGCTGCGTAAACTGCGGTCGAGCCGTCCAACTCGTTATCCACGACGTGACGATCCCACCCCGCGCCCGAGCCGTCGTTGGACCACCACGAGACCTCGTCGGAATCCCACGAGGCGCCCAGGATGTCAGGGTCCCCATCCGAATCCAGATCGGCGGCATGGACGCTCATCGCCCCGGGAAAATCACCCTCCACCAGGTGGGCAACCCACCGAGAGCCCGCGCCGTTAACGTTCTCCCACCAGACGACGTCACCCGCGTACCGGGCCGCGCCGAGCACGTCCGTATCGCCGTCGGAGTCCAGATCGGCGGCGAAGACCGACCGCGCCCCATCGAAGGAGTCGGTAATCGTGTATCCCTTCTCCAAGTCGCCGTTTGACTCCGAGAACGCTCGATCACCCTGGGCGAAGGGGGCGAGGACGATCAGGAGAAGCACGCCGCAGGTTGCTCTCATCTCCTCTCCTTTTCTGAATCGTTCCCCAATCCGCCCAGAGTAAAAGCAATTACCGTTCCCTATAATCAAGGGTTGGGATGTTGAAATAACCCCTTCGTATCGCGTTGTTTACGAAAGGGTTACGCTTTAGCTTTCCCGGCGCTGTACCAGCTAATGCACCGGAACCGCCCCAGAACAATCATTCTGCTCTAGCAGCCTGAGCCGTCCGACTGAAAACGGCGGCCCACAGAGGGACCGCGCTACACTTGGAATACGAGGACTGGTGGCGTTCGATGGACGTAGGGGCGGGGCAACGCCGGGCGCCAACGCTGCGCGCCAGCTTGAAGCTGGACACGGCTCCGCGACGAGAACTTTACTCAATTTGATAATCATTTCCCGCGAGCGGTACTCTTACAACACACTAAAGACAAGGGGTTTCAACCAACGCAGTGCGTTGGATCACAGTCCCGCGACGAGAGTTTGTTGTAGTTTGAATGCATCTGCCGCGTACACGCGTAACTAATAGTTCCCGTTGGTCGCTCGCGTTATTCACCAAGACAAGGGGTTTCAACC
>DAOVLG010000299.1 GCA_030631385.1 Candidatus Coatesiibacteriota bacterium
CCGACAGGTTGCTCATGATGCCGACGTCGCGCCCGAAGAGGGTTTCCGATTCCGGGTAGGGGAGGAAATAGGAGTGTCCGATGCGGAACCTCTCGTCGAAAATTTTACGCCGCTCCTCGGGGGAGAGCGGCTCGGTTTTCTCCAGGGACTCGGCCTCGGCTTTACTGAGCCCGGCGTAGCCATAGCCCAGTACACCCATCTCGTCGTCCAGGAGGGTGATCACCGCCCGGCGGTAGGTGCGGATTTCGATGATCACCTGGCAGATGAGCCGCAGACGTTCCGGGAGGTCTTTGGTGACCTGGAGCTGGGCGCTGGACCGCAACAGGGTCCGGAGCCGGGCCGCGGAGACCCGGTAACCCTCCAGCCTCCGGCGCAGACGGGCCAGGGTTTCCAGCGCCCTGCGCTTGAGCGGTCCGGCGTCGGCCAGGATCTCGGAGAGTTTTTTTCGCAGCTCTTCGTAGCGCAAAGCGGCTCCCGACTCTCCAATATCCTTATGAGTGTAGCACCGACCGGGAAATCCTTTCAACCCCTATCGGCTCAGGGCCTTGAGGGCTCCGATGAGTTCCCGGCAGTGCTTCAGGTCCCGCCCCGTCTTCTCCAGGATCATGGCGACGTGGTCCAGGCGGCGTTCCCGCACCAGGGCGTGGAAGGGTGTCAGGCCGATCCTCCCCTCCCCCAGATAGGCGTGGCGGTCGGTGTGCGAGCCCAGCTCCTTGAGCGAGTCGTTCAGATGGACGCAGTGCAGCCGGGCCAGGCCCACGACGCGATCGAACTCGGTGAGAACCGCTCCGAGGGTCTCCGGGGTCGAGATGTCGTAGCCGGCGCCCCAGAGGTGGGCGGTGTCCAAGCAGACCCCTACCCCGTGCCCCTTTTCGGCCAGCCCATCCACCAGAAAGGCGAGCTCCTCGAAGGTCACCCCGAGGCTGGTCCCCGAGCCCTCGGAACCCTCCAGGAGGAGCATCGGCGCGCCGACGGGGTTTCCCTCCATCACCCTTACGAGCCCCTCCACAATTTTATGAAGACCGGTCTCCCGGCCGGTGCCCAGATGCTTGCCCGGGTGAAGGACCAGGTATTCGGCGCCGATGTCGGCAGCCTTGGCGAACTCCTTCCCCAACGCTACAAGGCTCTTTTCGAGCACGTCGGTCTTCGAGCTGGCGAGGTTGATGAGATACCCGGTGTGGACCACGACGGGTCCCTGGCCCAGCTCCTTCCGGCGCTCGCGGAATCGCTCCACCTTCGCCGCGTGCCACTCGCCATAGCGCCAAGTGGAGGGTGAGTCCACGAAGATCTGGTAGGTGTCGGCGCCCACCGACCGGGCGATCTCCGGCACCCGATCTATCCCCCCGCTCACCGAGAGGTGCATCCCGAAACGCATGGAGCTCCCAGGCCGATTGGAACGGTTATTTTAGCCTAAATAAGCCTCGGAGGTCATCCGATTTATGGGGTCCACTTCCCCCCAAAGGTTGTTTATACTATACACGCTTTGGCTGAAGATGGTCTTCGGTTTACATCCTTGGAGAAACGGGGTTGCGGATCATGTACCTCTGTCGGAAGTGCGGCGCTGATTTCATCGATCCCCTGGGCGGACGCTGCCCCGTCTGCGGCGCCAGGGTGAAGCGGAGCTGGAAACTGAAGGTGGCGAGACCCGCTTCCGAACCCCCGAGTACCGCTCCGAGCGAACCCGCCGCCCGGACCACCGCGTCCACCCCGACGGCGGATTCCACCTCGAGGCCCTACCGTTCAGCGACCGGGGGTGAACAGCCGCTGCAACCGGTGGACCGTTTCCCCGATTCGGGCGTCTACGGCCCCCCGAAGGACTACGGCGTCTCCGCCGCACCTGCGCGGGGAACCACCCGGCGCGGACGGGGCGGCCTGGTCCTGGTCCTCATCATCGTGGCCCTGCTGGCCGCCGTCGCCCTGGTAGGCTTCCTTCTGGTGCCCGACTGCCTCATGAAGTGGGTGGTCGGTGAGTTCAAGGAGGCGGCGGAGGAGTTCTCCGAAGCCTTCGAGCCGCTGTGGCGGGATCGGGCGGCGGAGATGCGGGAATTGGGCTACTCTACCGTTGCCGGCCTACCGCCGGATCTGTGGCCGGTGGCCGATCACACCATCTGGTTCGTGGCCGATGACGAAGTGATCTACTACGAGGTGGTGCGGGACCATAAGGTCAGGGCTCTGCCGCTGCCCGGTAATATCCTGTCTATCGGCGACATCCATCCCACCCCGGACGGCAGCGGTATCGTCGCCGTGCTCCGCACCACCGACGGCCTCGGCGTACACCTCCTCACCCCCGTCGGGGAGGCGGAGCTGCTCCTGGACGGTGATATGCTCTACGACCGCCTGAAGAAGGAGCACATCGGCGAGTTGTGGTACGTTCGCGGTCTCACCCTGGCCCGCTCAACGGGGGACCTCTTGCGGCAGCCGCGCCTGGACGGTAAGATGGAAACCCTCTATGTGGCCGCCGGGCCGCCCGGCGACTACGAGATCTGGTTCACCGATCTAAAGAGCGGGGAGATAGAATCCTTCGAGTCCTACAATACCAACCTGATCCCCTGCCTCGTCACCGGCGGCGTGCTCTACTACCAGCACGACACGGAGGGACCCGGCGATCCCGCCCTGGTGTACGCCGAGGACCTGACCACCGGCGAGTACGAGTTCATCGTGACCCCGGGCAACGCGGGCGGAATCATCAGCTTCGACTCAGACACCGAGGGGTTCAACGTCTATCTGGCGGATGGCAACCGGGACACGCCGGTGGTGGGCTATCAACTACCGGGCGAAGTCGTGAGGGGGGACCTCTACCTGCCCGGAGATTGCCCGAAGAGCGCCGCCGTCGGGCCGGGCGGTGTGATCGTGACCACCGGCACCTACGAGGGGAAGGACCACTTCTTCTTCTTCAACGTAGATAACCTGGACGACCCCGATCTGCCCTACAGTCCGAACTGGTCCGGGATCACGGACATCCGCTCGGCCTGCCTCGGCCCGCCCCTGGCTATGTAAGACAAGGGGTTTAAACCCCTTGTTTCTATTTTGGATCACAATCCTTATCTGGACCAAAAAGAGGCAACTGTCCACGGTCGTCCCGACGTTGAAGCAAGGGGTTAAAACCACTTGTCTTAGTGAATAGCAGGAGCGACCAACGGGA
>DAOVLG010000129.1 GCA_030631385.1 Candidatus Coatesiibacteriota bacterium
GTGCCGGGGAAGGTGGCGCCTACGCCGCCGTACACAATGAATACCTTACACCGTGGGAAGGGAATCAGCGTGAGGGGGTGGTAGTGGAAGTTCACAAGATGCGTCTTCTCATTGCGCTCCTGGTTTTATTCGCCCTCTTTGCCTGCGACGGTGAACCAGAGGCCGAATTGGTTCACACGTACAGCGAGCCCGCCGTGGATAACAACACCCCCTCGCCGGTGGAGACCCCGGAGGAGGAACCGGCCCTGGATGTAGTGGGAACGCCCCTCGGCGCCGACTGCACGTTCCGACTTTCGGATCAGCGGGGCCAGGTTGTCGTGCTCAACTTCTTCTCCACCTGGTGCCCGCCCTGCCGGGTGGAGATACCGGACCTCGCGCGGATCAACGATGAGCTGGGCGACCGGCTGGTCCTCGTCGGTATAAGCGTGGACCAGAACCCCGCTGAGGTGCTGCCGGATTTTATAGACGAGTACGGCCTCAACTATCCCGTCATCGGTTGGGACGCTCTGGAGGACTACGACGCTGTCTACTACTACTACCCCCACGGCTCGATACCCACGACTTACGTAATAGACGCCGAGGGACGACCCGGCGAGCAGATCATCGGCTCCCGGGACTACGCGACTTTTCTGGCGATCTTCGAGGGCTATCTGGAGTAGGATCGGACCGGCGTTATCGAATATGGGCCGGCTCGACCGGCCTTTTTCCCGCGGGATCACCACCAATCATGAACAGTTTTTATCGCACCATCTATTTTGGCTGTGATGCGTAGGTGTTTGCCATCCCGCCGCCAGATGAGGGGGCGATGCGACGAATGGCTGGAAGCTTGACCGGCGCGTCACATTCCCTCAATACAACTGCGGTTACCACTACCGCTTAGGCGGTGGCACAGGTTTTTGCAGGAGGGGACCCGGCGGACTTATTCGAGGTCTATTTTGCGCAAAAACTGTGCCACCGCCGGCGAGGGACGCTTGAGCTCGACCGAAAAGGACGACGGGGGGCGCTTGGTGGGCGTTTAAGGCCGACATCCATCCGGACTCCAGCGTAGACAGCGATGCAACCGGGTCTACAGTTGCCCCTTACGGCGGACCCAAACGTAATTTCCACCTGTTCATCGGTGAGATGTAATTTAGATTCAACCACCGAAACGACAAATTCTACGCTGGTTTATAAACGTGTGATTATCCCTTTCCCACCTTCCGCTCTGATATGATGCACCGAGAGGAGGGGTCATGCGCTTCGTATCTTTAGCTTTACTGCTCTCAGGCGCTTGCGTCCTTGGCTTTACCGATCTGCCGGGCTGTGTGGTGGCCTGCGAGGTGCTTCCCGGTGAGGAGCAGGCGGAGGAGCTGGCCGCCGATCTGGAGAGCTACCACCTCGAAACCGGCTACCTCTGGATCCCGGACTGGCCCTCGCTTTCGGGTTACGAAGGCTGGCTGGTCTATCACGGTCCTTACGAAGATGAAGGTCAGGCCGCTCAAGCTGCTTGCGACCTTCTCTGGCGCTACCCGGACTGTTACGCCGTCTTCGTGGGACCGGAGACCGTACGCCGCACCGCGCCACCAACGCCGTTGAACATCAAAGACATGCGGGAGCTGATGCCGCCCCCGTTGAGCTTGACCTGGGGTGGCGAACCGCCACCGGGCTGGCGGGTGGAGGATAGCCATCCCGACGTGGGAATGGTGGAGGAATGGGAACAGCCCACCCTGGCCCGTTCTGTTGACTTCGGCTGGGAGATCGAGAGCTGGGTGGACCCCTACGTGGGCACCGTGGAGATGCGGGCGGTCTATAAAACCGAACCCGCAGAGGATATTGCGGAACTCTACGACTCGGTCGCCGGATTCATAAAAAGATTCGGGGAAGAGGCCGCTTCCCGCATCGAACAGGGGGATGGATGGGTGGCGGTTTCTCTGGACCGCGATCCCGAGCTTCGGGAGAGCGATATCGAGCTCTGGGTTTACCGCCATTCGGACGCTCTGGAGTTCGGCTGGTCCATCCGCTCCTTCTACGGTGAGACGCCTTACAGCCGACCCTACATCCCCGAGGAGGCCCGGGAGCGACCCTTCTGAAAAGCTCCTTGCAGCTTGTTCTCGGTACTGAGAGGGCTTGACTCCGCCCATTGACGGGTGTATAAATATTAAACCTAAGTTAATCCCGCGCCGGGAGGTGCGACATGCGTTGGCTCAAGTTCACCGCGGTTCTGATGTGCGTCCTCTGCCCGGCGGCATTTGCCGCCAAGGTGGGCGTGATCGTCTTCTCCCCGGAGGCGATGACCGAGGATAAGCCGATGGAGGAGTACGAGACGCGGGACAGCTACGTCTTCGGCGCCGACATCTCCATCCACGCCCGGGTCTACCTGCCGTACAGCTACGCGAAGCACATCGCCCTCATCAAACTGGAGACCGGGGCGGACAAGGTGCTCAACACGGGTCACCGGCTGGTGGTCTATGAACCTGAGAGCGAGGAGCCGCTTTACACCTGGACGAAAACCGGGAACCCCATCAAGAACGACAAGGACCAGGCCGAGATGCTCAGCGTCCTGCCCAACGGGTTTGGGCTGGATGCCGAGGGCCGTGTGCGGTCCATCGAGCACTGCGTCCGGGAGCGGGGCGATCCGCCGGTCATGGTCCAGGGGGCGTACCGGGTCGTCTACACCTATTTCATCGAGCTGGCCGGACCCTTCGAGTTCGAGAGCGGCGGCTACGCCTGGACCGACGAGTTCACCGTCGCCTGTGGTTCCTTCGAGTTCGTGGTTCCCTGAATCTACGTTCGTCTGTAAAAAAGAATGATCCCCCTCAAGCCCGGTTCCGCTCCCAAGGGGAGAGGGTGGAAAATACCCTATTATTCCCTCACCCCTCTGGGGAGGAGCAGTCGCACACAGCCAGGAGAGGAAATGTAGGGCGGGGCTTCTACGCCACGCCGTTTGAACTGCGATCCAACGTGCTACGTTGGCGCCCGGCGTTGCCGGCGGCCCGCTGAGGGGCCGCGCTACATATGGCATTCGAGGGATGGTGGCGTTAAATGGCCGTAGGGGTGGGTGTTCACCCCCACTTATTCCGCGTCGGCGACCTTGTGCCGCAGAATCACCTCCTCGGTGTTCTCCTGGTAGCGTTTCAACCCGCCCGGGACGAGCTCCTTCACAAAGATGCGGGGCCGTTTGTATTCACGGTGTTCGAAGCGGCCCCACTCCTCGTGAACCTTTTCGTTGAATTCGAGCTCCTGGTGGGCGTCAATGTATTCGAGCCTCTTCTCTTTGGCGTCGGCGATCAACCCCACGGCGAACATGGTGGTCAGGCCGAGGTTGCGGTACTTCTCCCTGACCCCGGCGTAGAAAAGGTCGAGCTGCTTGGTCGTGTTCCTCGCCTTGAGGATCTTGAAGATGCCGAACGGAAGCACCTTCCCCTTCGCCTTCTGGATGCCCTCGGTGATGTCGGGCATGCCCACGATGAAACCCACGACCTCGTCGGTCTTGGGGTCAATGGGCCGCCCGACTTCCTCTTTGGGGATTTTGTAGATGTACTTCATGAAGTGGGGGTCGAGGATCGGCAGGTAGGAATCAATGAGGGCCCGGCCCTCTTCGGGGGTCATGTAGGCGTAGCCGTAGACGTGCTCGAAGGTGTCGTTGATGATGACCACGAAGTTGTCCAGGTGGGGCTTGAGCTCCTTCTTCGTCTTGAACTCCACCAGGACGAAGCCCCGGCGCTCGAGGCGCTCCTTGATCTTCAGGTACACCTGGGGCGGCTCGTCGGGGATACGAATCCAGAAGACGCGGTAATCGTAGTCTTTTTGAAAACCGCACCTCTGAACCAACTGCGGGAGGTAGGGGAGGTTGTAGTAGCTGGCGATGGTGGCGCGGTGTTCGAAGCCCTCGACGAGCATCCCCTCGGGATCCTGGTCCGAAAAGCCGTGGGGGCCGGTGAGGGTCTCCATGCCCTCGGCCTTTACCCAGCCGATCACGGCGTCGAAGAGTCCATTGGCGACCTCGAGCTCGTCGGGGGATTCGAAGAGGCAGAAACGGGCGTTCTTGGTCTTCCACCGCTGGTTCATCTTGTGCGAGATGATGCCCATGATCCGTCCCACCGCCTCACCATCCTTGAACGCCAGGAAAATCTTGGCGTCTGCGGTCGCG
The DNA here is from genome assembly GCA_030631385.1 of Candidatus Coatesiibacteriota bacterium. GTDB lineage: Bacteria > RBG-13-66-14 > RBG-13-66-14 > RBG-13-66-14 > RBG-13-66-14 > RBG-13-66-14. Next base: position 4,130 of record DAOVLG010000129.1, read on the forward strand.
AAGGCCGGGTTTTTCTTCGGATCGTAGTACTTCTTCTCCTCGTCGTAGAAGGGGGGCACCCACTGGGGAACCCCTTTATAGATCCTCGCCGGGAGGTGGATGAAGGTCTTTAGATCTTTCCTGGTCGTGACCTCTCTGATTTCAATCTCGGGAGCCATAGCTGAAGCCTTTTGGGACGAAGGGGACTTGAATTGTCGCGTCCGATTATACTTAAAGTCGGAACCGTTGTGGTAGGCCGGGCTGACGTAGCGGTAAAAGTAGGCTAAGATTAGAAGCATAAAGATCTTTATAAAAGAGGAGCACCGATGGCCGGGCACCCCGTCTTCCCCTACGCCGGGATCGAGTTCTTCCGGGACCTCTCCCGGAACAACACCAAGACCTGGTTTTTGGAGAACCGGCACTACTACGACCACGTGATCCTTCCCGCCCTGCGCGAGATCCTGGCCTGGGTCTGGGAGCAGGTAGGCGGGGAATTTCCCGGATACATCGCCGATCCCCGGGTGAACAAGAGCCTCTACCGCATCAACCGGGACATCCGTTTCAGTAAAGACAAATCCTCGTACAAGACCTACAACGGACTGCTCATCTACCGGGGGAACCGTAAGGACAGCCCCTGCCTGTACCTGCACTTCGCCACGGATGAGGTGTTCTGGACCAACGGCTGGTACTCTCCGTCCCCGGTCGCCGTCAGGGCCTACCGGCGCTGGATCGCCGATCCCAAGGTGAATAAGAAATTTGGCGACGAGGTGGCCCGCGTACAGAAGAGATACCCCCTGATGCGGCCTCAGCTCAAGCGGATGCCCGCCGAGGCCAGGGGGTTGGAGCTGCCCCACCCCGAGCTCTTCCTCTACAAGGGGCTGGTGACCTACGATCCCCGGGAGCCCGGTGACTGGCTCGAGAGGCAGGGCTGGCTGGAGGAGGCGGCACGTATGTTCCGCTACTGCAGGCCCTTCATGAACCTGTTGGGCGAGTGGCACTCCCTGGCCCAGGATGCGGACTGAAGAGGTCCCTCCGGCTTGTCATACGCTCCGTTAGGGCCTATAATCATGGAAACAGCTAATATCCATTAACGTCAGATCAGGAGTCGCCGGTGAGGATCACGCCGCAGGACATCCACCGCCAGGAGTTCAACCGTTCGGTCCGGGGCTATGCCGTCGAGGAGGTGGACACCTTCCTCGAACGCGTGGCCGACGAGCTGGAGCGGGTACATCAGGACAACACCAAGCTCCGGGACCAGCTCAAGGGGCTGGAGGCGTCGCTCGCCGAGTACCGGCGCATGGAGAAGAACATCGAGCGGACGCTGATGGCGGCCACCCAGGCCTCCGATGACATGACACGCAATACCGAACAGAAGCGTGATCTGATCATCAAGGAGGCCGAGCTCCGCGCCAACGAGATCATCCAAGAGGCACAGCGCCGACGCGACGGGCTCAAGGGTGAGATCACCAACCTCGGCCAGCAGCGCACGACCTATCTGACCGAGATGCGGGCCTTCATCCAGGCCCAGCTCAACCTCCTCGACGAGCTGGAGCTCCGCGGTTACAAGGGTCCTCCGGCGACCCCGAGACGTGCACCGATGGAGCCCGGGGGGCTGGATCTTGACGTGAAGGGCCCCGGCGATCCGGGTCATGCCCCTGCGGATAGGTGAGGATTCGGCTGGGCGGGCGCTGATCCCGCTCCACGTCCGACCCCGGGCCTGGCGCGCCGGGGTGGCCGGTCTGCACGGCGAATCCCTGAAGCTCCTCTTGAAAA
>DAOVLG010000482.1 GCA_030631385.1 Candidatus Coatesiibacteriota bacterium
GTAGATGCTGGGCAGGTCCGGGGAGCTGATCACATTCTCCTGGGCCACGTTGCAGAAGAGGGCGATCTTCTGCCGCACCTTGGGCGAGATCCCCCTGGGGCAGCGCCCCACGATAATGTCGGGCTGGATGCCGGCCGCCAGGAGCTTCTTCACCTAGTGGTGGGTCGGTTTGGATTTCTGCTCCCCCGAGGCGTGGTTGTAGGGGATCATGGTCACGTGGGCGAACATGACGTTCTCGCGCCCCTCGGCCACGTACAGCTCCCTCGCGGCCTCCACGAAGTGCAGGTTCTCGATGTCGCCGATGGTGCCGCCGATCTCGATGAGCACGATGTCGTAGGGCCGCGAGTTGGCTACGGAGCGGATGAAGCGCTTGATCTCCCCGGTGACGTGGGGGATGACCAGAACGTCGCGTCCCAGGTAGTCCCCCTTGCGTTCCTTCTCCAGCACCATCGTGTAGAGCTTGCCCGAGGTCAGGTAGTTGTCGGCGGTGAGGTTGCAGTTTAGGAAGCGCTCGTAGGTGCCCAGGTCCATGTCGCACTCGGTGCCGTCCTCCAGGACGAAGACCTCCCCGTGCCGGTACGGGTTCAGCGTCCCGGCGTCGTAGTTGAGGTAGCCGTCCATCTTGATCTGGCTCACCGAAAAACCGGAGTGCGTAAGCAGGTGCGCCAAAGAGGCCGAGAAGACCCCTTTCCCCACTCCGGACATCACCCCGCCGGTGACGACGATGTATTTACTTCGCCCGATGCGGTACCTCTCCGGGAAGAAGTCCACATTCTCGCTATCGTCGGTCTGGGTCGAGATCGTCTCGAAGTCGAAGGGATCGTTCATCCTGGCTTCTTAAGAATGGTTGGGGTGGGACCGGGCATTAAAACGCCCGAGGGAATCCCTCGGGGGACTAGGATACCAAAAAAACGCCCGGTGCGAAACGAGAAAAACGGGTTAAACCTGCGAGTCAAGAGTAAACGAAGGGAAAAACCGTCTACGGTCTTCGGTTCAATCGGCGAATACCCGTCCCCTTCCCGCGTTACCCATTGCCAAAAACGCCCGGAGACGACCCCGGCTCACCCGGTCACCCTCTTTCGAGGTTTCGGTAACCCGATAGGTCCGGCCTAGAGCCGGTGCAACCCAGCTCGAGGGCCGACGCCGGGGATGTAATAGACGGAGGCCGTTCCAAGAGGAGGCTTATAACAGCGCTGTAGCGCACTCCTGCGCCGCGTCATCTCGATCCGCCGTTCCTCCCGGTGGAGAGAACGGTAATTGACCAGATCACACCGGCCAGGGCCATGATCTGGGGCGCGCGCAGGCTCAGAACGAAGACGGGGTCGTCGGCCCGCAGGTAACCGAGCCCGAGCCACAAAAGCGCCAGAGCGCCAACCAGGACGGCGCTGTAGGGGCGGGGTGGGAGCCGCCGGGTGAGGAAGATACCCGCCACGCCGATCAGGAGGCAGCCCAGGGCGAAGTAGGCCTGGACCGGGTGGATGGTGTAGGTGGCCGGGATCGCGGGATCGAAGACGGCCACCGGACCGAACTCGGCCAGGGTTACGAAGATGTTGTACTGTCCGGATCCAAGGGCCCAGGGAGCGTCTGAGGCCGTCCCCCAGGCCGAGCCGTCCAGAAGCGCCCCGATCCAGACCAGGGACATGGCGAAGGAGACGGTAAGCACCCCCGACGCCACGGAAAAC
>DAOVLG010000539.1 GCA_030631385.1 Candidatus Coatesiibacteriota bacterium
AACTTTTTCATTTTGACCTAGCGCTCCGTTAAAGGTTTACGGGTGAAAATGCCGAAGCCGCCCCAATAAACCGGGCTGGGGAAGCTGTCCCGGGTGGAGAGCTGGGCCAATCGGAGCGCTTCGGCGGGCGGGAGTCCATCGGTAAGGTTCAGGAAGAGGTTTCGGGCGATGATGGCCGTGGCTATGTCGGAGGTGCGCCAGAAGGTGGCGGCCACGGCGTCCGCCCCGGCGTAGAGGAAGGCCCGCGTCAGGGAGAGGAACTCGAGGCCGTCACCCGATTCGGCCACCGCCGATTCGCAGGCCGAAAGAATCGCCAGCTCGCAGCTCAGAGGCAGGGAGAGGATCTCTCTCACGGTCAGTTGGCCGTCCTCATCCGCTGCCGGGGTGGTGTCCCCATCTTTTAACGGTGTTAACAGCAGGGCCGAGGAGAGGGGTTCTCCCGGGGTCAGCCTGGTGTGGGTGGCCAGGTGGAGCCTGCGGGCTCGGCCCGCCAGCTCGTAGTAGCGACTCTCGAGCGCCGCTTCGCCGATCAGGGGTTCCGGACCACCGGGGAAAAGACCGGCGACGCTATCCGCCTCCTTTTCGGCGAAGGGGAGGTCATCGGCGGGGTCGCCCGTAGACGGGTTGGCGAAGCTGACCAGGGGCAGATCACCGTACCCGGTGGCAACCGGTGAGAGCCAGGTGGTGAGGCTCGGCGCATAGGCGATGGCGAAGCGATCCAGGAGGTAGCCGTTCCCGTAGGGGAGGATGGCGAAGGGGATGTAGGCGAGTTCCGCGTCGGGGATGATGAGGATCTTATCAACGCCGGTCTCGCTCAGTTTATCGGCCCAGGGTTCGATTATCTCGGCTGCGAGGGTTCGGCTGAGCTCATCGAAGCGTTCGGGATCGCCGTGTTTGGTGAAAAGACTGATAAGCTCCTCTGCCGAGTCACGCACGCCGATCGCCGGCTTCCGGATGACCTCGACGCCGTCGGGGCTCACCAGCCAGGAGAAGAATCGTTCACGGCCCAGATGGTAGGCCAGGACGGCCCGGTCGTTGCCGATCCCCCCGATTATTTCCCCGACCGTCGCCGTCCGGCCAGAGACGCC
>DAOVLG010000371.1 GCA_030631385.1 Candidatus Coatesiibacteriota bacterium
CACCTTCCGCCCCCCCGACAAGGAAGAATCCGAGGAGAAGGCCGAGGCGGTGGACGAGAAGATAACCGGTTTCAGCGCCGGCGGCTCGGGGGGCGAGGATGGCTAGAAAAAAGAGGATCGCCATCACCCAGGTTCGGAGCCAGATCGGCACCCTCGCCAGACACCGGATTACCCTGCGTACGCTCGGCCTGGGACGCATCGGCCGTACCGTGGTTCACCTTGACACCCCGCAGATCCGGGGCATGGTCAATCAGGTCAGCTACCTCGTCAAGGTCGAGCCGGCGAAGAAGTCTGTCGCAAAAAAACGCCCCTGAAGTCCTTCACCCCGGCCGGAATCCTACAGATGATTCACCGGAGGGGGAGAACGGGCGAGGGGTGGGGCGTCTCGACGATGGAGTGATCATGGATCTCGTTTCCGGTAACTCAAAAAAGCGCAGGCGGGTCGGCCGGGGGAACGGCTCCGGCAAGGGAACCTTCTGCGGACGGGGCATGAACGGCCAGAACTCGCGGTCGGGCGGCGGCGTGCGTCGTGGATTCGAGGGTGGCCAGATGCCGCTCTTTCGCCGGTTGCCCAAGCGCGGATTCAACTCCCGCGTCGGTCGGAGGAAGAAGTACTTCGATTACGTGAACGTGGGCGAGCTGGACGTCCTCGAAGCGTCGGGAACCATTGATATCGAGTTCCTGAAACAGAAACGCCGGGTGGCCCCCAACGCCAGGCGGGTCAAGATCCTGGGGGCCGGCGAGGTGACCGGGGCCTACGAGGTGCGGGCCCATGCGTTCAGCGCCGGAGCCGCAAAAAAGATCGAGGCCGCGGGTGGGAAGGCGGTAGTCGTCTAGTGTTTAAGAGCATCAAGAACATGATGGCGATCCCCGAGCTCCGCCAGCGGATATTCTTCACCATCGCCATCTTCTTCGTATACCGCGTGGGCGGCCACATCGCGGTGCCCGGAGTCAACTCCGGCGTTCTCACCGAGTGGTTCAACCAGGAGGCCCAGGGCGGGCTGTTCGGCTTCATTGACATGTTCGCCGCCGGGAACCTGCGCAAGGCAACCATCTTCGCCCTGGGCATCATGCCCTACATCTCCGCCTCGATCATCATCCAGTTGCTGACGGCGGTCGTTCCCGCCCTGGAGAAGCTCTCCAAGGAGGGTGATGCCGGACGGAAGCGGATCACCCAGTACACCCGCTACGGCACCATCGGGCTGTCGCTTCTGCAGAGCTTCGGTATCTCCGCCTGGCTCAGGAGCCTGGTCTTCAACGGCGTCCCCGTGGTGGACCCAACCATGGGCTGGCTCTTCACCCCGCTGACCATGATAACCATGACCGCCGGCACCGCCTTCATCATGTGGCTCGGTGAGCAGATCTCAGAACGGGGGATCGGCAACGGCATCTCGCTGATCATCTTCATCGGGATCATCTCCCGCATCCCGCCCGACGTGATGCTGACGACGGAGAAGATGAGCGCCGGCGAGGTGAACATGGTAAACATCATCATGATCCTGCTGGCGATGCTGGTCGTGGTCGCTGGGGTCGTACTGATCCAGCAGGGCCAGCGCAAGATCCGCGTCCAGTACGCCAAACGCATCGTCGGGAGAAAGATCTACGGCGGCCAGTCCACCCACATCCCCCTGCGGGTCAACACCGCCGGCGTCATCCCGATCATCTTCGCCAGCGCCCTGATCATGTTCCCCAGCACGATCCTGATGTTCACCGACGCCTCGTGGCTCAAGGCGCTGGCGGGGGCGCTTGCGCCGGGCAAACCGCTCTACATGATCCTCTACGCGGGGCTGATCATCTTCTTCTGCTACTTCTACACCGCCATCGTGTTGAACCCGGCCGACCTGGCCGACAACATGAAGAAGTACGGCGGTTTCATTCCAGGCGTGCGGCCGGGTAAGAAGACCGAACAGTTCATTGACCGCATCCTCACCCGCATCACCCTGGCCGGTTCGATCTTCCTGGCGATGATCGCGTTGTTGCCCATCGCCATGGCCGTGATATTCAAGTCGCCGATCACCTTCGGCGGCGCGGGGTTGCTGATCGTGGTCGGCGTGGCCCTGGACACGATGCGTCAGATCGAGAGCCACATGCTGATGCGACACTACGACGGCTTCCTGAAAAAAGGCCGGATACGCGGTCGCCGGTAGGAGTTTCTACGTATACACCGACGAGGCCCCTGGGAAGACGCCCACGGGCCTTTAATGGACCTCTTCAGGAGTAGACCTTGATCCTGGTTCTCTTCGGTCCCCCCGGCGCCGGGAAGGGCTCCCTCGCCAGGATGCTCCAGCGGCGACGCGGGATGACGCACCTCTCCACCGGGGACCTGATCCGGGCCGAGCTCGCCGATCCCGCCTCGGAGGTAGCCGAGAGGATCCGCGCCACCGTAGAGTCCGGCGGGCTCGTGGACGACGCCACCGTGGAGGCGATTCTGGCCAGGTGGATTGGCGGGGATGCGCCCTCGATCATCTTCGATGGTTACCCGCGTAACATCCACCAGGCCGAGCG
>DAOVLG010000375.1 GCA_030631385.1 Candidatus Coatesiibacteriota bacterium
AATCTCCAGGCGGGTAACTTTAACCTCATCGTCGCCGTGGACAGGATCAACGACCAGCTGCGTAAGAGCCTTCTATTCCTCAACTCCCACTCCGACTTCACGGTGGCGGCGCTGGAGCTGGAGTACATTGCCGACGAGAAGGTGGAGATGCTGATCCCCCGTCTTCACGGTGGTAACGAAGACAAGGAGGCCGCGGGACGCTCGACCGGTCGGAAATTATATAGTTGGGATGAGCAGTCGTTTTTTGAAAAGGTTGCCGAGCTTGATGAGGAAAGGCAGCGGGTTATCAAGGAGCTGTACGAATTTACAGTGCAGGAGGCGAAAAAACTTTACTGGGCTAAAGGAATTGCAGCTTCTTTTGGCTTCAAAGTGAGACGATTGATTTTCAGTGTTTTCATTGATGAAAATCACAAAGCTGGTATCTGGGTAAACATTGAGAATTTCTTTAGGGACTGGCTAGAGACAGCGGTATTGAAAGAATATAAAAATAAGATCAGATCGATTAGCGGACGAGCCTTCGATGGAACACAGGGATCTTTCAAAATCTCCATCCTCGCCGATGAAACGAAGATGCGAGAGTTCAAGGAAACCGTTCTCTGGTTCAAGGGGCAGATCGAATCCAGTTGAACTAATGGATAGATTAAACGACCACATTCACATAATGAAACCTGGGAACGTTGAACTAGGCTCGTCTGGTGGAACGCATGGCGCTTAAAAAGGGCAGGCTGCTGCTATCGCTCAAGCGTAATTGGGGCCTGAAGCTGATCTCGGTGATCGTGGCCTGCGCGCTGTGGCTGTACGCCAACGCGGTGGCCGAGCGGACCCGCAGCTTCAACGTGCCCGTGGTCCTCGTCAACGTCCCGCCGGGCACCGTCGTCACCGCCGGCAGCGAGCGGACCGTTCCGGTCATCGTCCGGGGTGAGGGCATGGACCTGCTGTCGCTCACCGACGAGGATTTCAGCGCCGAGGTTGACCTCCAGGGGCGCAAGCTGGGCCCCACCACCCAGGAGATCTCCGCCGGTGACGTAACCTTCCCCACCGGCTACGAGCTGAACGTCTTGAACGTCCTGCCGCACCGCGAGCTGACGATCACCCTTGACGCCGAGAAGGTGAAGAAGGTGCGGGTCCGTCCCCGGATCGTGGGCCGGCCCTCCGAGGGCCTGCTGGTTTCGCGGGTGACCTGCGACCGGCCCGAGGTCCGTCTCCGCGGCTCGGCGACCGCCCTGGCCGGGATGTCCTACGTCGAGACCGCCCCGGTGGACATCTCCGGCATGACCGAGTCCGGCCGCCGTCAGACGGCGCTGATGCCCATCGGTCCGGGGGTCGAGCCGGTGGAGGGGCGCCTGGTGGTGGTCAACGTCGAGCTTATCCCGGCCGAGGTCCGCTCCTGGCGGATCGGGGTGCGGGTTGCCGGCATACCTCCGGGTCTTACCGCCGTCCTGGAACCGGGCGAGGTGGAGCTGGTCGTCGAGGCGCCGGCCGGCGCGCTGGCGTCCGATTACGTCCCCGGGGTGAGGGTTTTTCCCCCGGTCTGGCGGGCCGGGGTCTACGAGGTCGAGCCGGTTCCCGACCTGCCGCCTGGCGTGCAGATAAAGGCCCTCCATCCCCCCGTGCTGGAGCTGACACTCGAACGCCCGTAGGGTAAGGTTTTTGCAAGAAAAGATTCCTGCGAAAAGCAACTTTGACACCGTTGTATTTCGATGGACAGCATATTCACACACATGCATAAGACGTAGGGGCGGGGCTCCGCCCCCGCCCGCGGGCGGCCGCAGAGGGTCGCCCCTACGGAATCTTTCCAATTGATACTGAAATTTTTCCGTGCGTCATTATTGCGTTTTTCAAAGGTCTCAAATTAAAAAAAGCCCTCTTAGCGGAGCTGTGTCCAGCGTCCTGCGCTGGCGGCGGGGTTGGGAAACCCCGCCCTAGAAGGGACTAAAGACTAATACTCCAATTTAACCGTGTTCGTAGGTTAAGCCGATTCCGAACAGTTGGAGGACGACCCGTTGCGTAGAGTAACACCGGTTCTTTTATTCATCCTTCTCTCGGTCGTCCTCGGCGTCGAGCGCGAGGTGGACGAGGCGCTGACCCCGGCCATCACCGCCTACCGCGAGGGGATGTTGGAGGAGGCCCAACTCCTCTTCGTGGATTACCTCACCGACATCCCGGAGGGGGAGGAGCCGGCCTCCGCTGCCGAGGCCTACTTCTACCTGGCGCTCATAGACGAGCTACACGGGAATCTGTCCGATGCCGAGCAGTTCTACGGAGCCGCCATCGAGGCCTGGCCCGACTACGCCGATGCCCTGGCCGCCCTGGGCACCCTTCTATCCATGCGGGGCGCCTACGAGCAGGCCCGGACGAAGCTGGAACGTGCGGTGTCCCTGGATCCCGCTTCGTCCATCGCCCTGGCCAACCTCGGCTACGTCTACCTCGCCCAGGAGCGGGTCTCCAAGGCCGAGACCAAGTTTCGCC
>DAOVLG010000201.1 GCA_030631385.1 Candidatus Coatesiibacteriota bacterium
GAGGATAAGCCTTTTCCAGGCTACAATCGGGGCGGAGAATCAATCCAAGGCGGATGGAGATGACACCGCGGATATCATTCCATTCTGGTGAACGCTGGTCGGAATACCACCCCTTCCCTTACCTGGACGTGATCGAGGTATCCGACGGCTACCTGGTCCAGGTGGAGCTTGCCGGGGTGGACCCTGGGGCGGTCACCGTGAAGATTGTCGGCGACGCCCTGGTGATAGAGGGTGAGAGAGCACCCTGCTATCCGGACGGGTCGCAGAAGGTTCTCCGCATGGAGCTCGTCTACGGTCGGTTTCGCCGTGAGCTCTTGATGCCCTTCGACGCCGATCCGACCGGGATCACCGCTCGGTGGTCCCAGGGGATGCTGCGGGTGAAGGTTCCCCGCCAGACGGGGGGTTACAGCATCGCCATAGACGTGGAGGGGTAGCCCTTAGAATATCCCCCAGGGTAGGTACAGGCGGCACAAGCCTTAATACTTAATCTATGGAGAAAAGATGGCCGAGGAAAAGGTTCTTAACCCAAGCGAAGAGGTTCAACTCGACCCGGGCGAAGAGAAGCTCTTCCCAGTCCTCCCGCTGACGAATCTGGTCTGCTTCCCCTACATGCTCCTTCCCATCGGGGTGGAGGGTAGGCGGGACACCCGGTTGGTGGACGCCGTGATGCTAACAGACCGTCTCGTAGCTCTGTTTACCATGAAGAATGAGGAATCGGGGGAGCTCTACAGGTTCGGTACCCTCGCAATCATCCTGAAGATGCTCCGCATGCCCGACGACTCGATGCGGCTGATGGTGCAGGGGTTACAGCGGATCAGGTGGGGTGAGCTCATCACCGATGGCGAGTTCCTTCGGGCGACGGTGAAGCCCGTGGAAATTTCCGAGCCGGATACGATCAGGGTCAAAGCGCTGCGAAACAGCCTGCTCGATGTTTTTGAGAACTTGATCAAGCTTTCCCAACGTAACGACGAACTGGTGGTGGCCGCCTTCAATCTCGAGGGCAACTCCCGTCTGGCCGATTTCGTCGCCACGAATCTGAACCTCGAGCTCCACGAGAGACAGAGGATCCTCGCCACGCCCAACGTGGAGAAGCGTCTGGACGCCGTCATCAAGCTGGCCGGGAAGGAGCTGGAGGTTCTCCGCATCGGTCAGTCCATCCAGGAGGAGATCTCCGAGGAGATGACCAAGGCGCAGCGCGAGTATTACCTGCGCCAGCAACTACGCGCCATCAGGCGTGAGCTGGGCGAAGGGTCCGAATCGAGTGTCGAGCTGGACGAGCTGGACGAGCAGATCGTTGAAAAGGCCTGGCCCGAGGAGGTGCGTACCAAGGCCGAGCGTGAGCTCAAGCGGCTGCGCCAGATGAATGCTGGCTCGGCGGAGTACGTCGTTGCCCATACCTACCTGATCTGGCTCCTGGATTTGCCCTGGGACCACTACTCCGAAGACAACCTGGACGTGAAGCGGGCCGCCCGGATCCTCGACGAGGACCACTACGGCCTGACCCAGGTAAAGGATCGGATCCTGGAGTTTCTGGCGGTACGGAACCTGGTCCCCGAAGGGAAGGGGCCGATCCTCTGCCTGGTTGGTCCACCGGGAACGGGGAAGACCTCCCTGGGCCGCAGCATCGCCCGCGCCCTGGGTCGGGAGTTCGTGCGCATATCCCTGGGCGGAGTCCACGACGAGGCCGAGATCCGCGGGCACCGGCGCACGTATGTCGGCGCTCTTCCAGGTCGAATCATCCAGGGGTTGAAGACCGCCGGCACATCGAACCCCGTTTTCATGCTTGACGAGGTGGACAAGCTCGCCGGCGATTTCCACGGCGACCCCAGCTCGGCCCTCCTGGAGGTCCTGGATCCCGAGCAGAACTGGAGCTTCCGTGACAACTTCATCGAGGAGCCCTACGACCTCTCCAAGGTCTTCTTCATCACCACGGCCAACACAGCCACCACCATTCCGCGACCGCTTTTGGACCGCATGGAGGTGATAAGTCTACCCGGCTACACCCTGGAGGAGAAGGTCCAGATCGCCAGGCGCTACCTTCTGCTCCGCCGGCTCGAGGCCAACGGCTTGACGAAAAAGGATCTGTCCATTCCCGTGGCGACCCTCCGCGCCGTCGCCGATCGTTACACCCGCGAGGCCGGGGTGCGCAACCTGGAGCGGGCCATCGGCACCGTCTGCCGCAAGGTAGCGCGGAAGGTGGCCACCGGCGGGGTAGAGGAGAGGATCAAGATCAAGGTTGGTGATCTGGCCGACTACCTGGGCTCCACCGTTTTCGTCCACGACCGCCGTCGGAGGAGCGACATGATTGGCGTGGCCACGGGATTGGTCTGGACCCCCTTCGGCGGTGACATCATCTTCATCGAGGCCGCCCGTATGGACGGCAAGGGCGGACTGGTGATAACCGGTCAACTAGGCGACGTGATGCAGGAGAGCGCCCAGATCGCGGTTAGCTTTATCAGGAGCCAGGCGAAGCGGTTCAACATCCCCCCCGACTTCCACACCAACTCCGACATCCACATCCACGTGCCGGCGGGTGCCGTGCCCAAGGACGGTCCCTCGGCCGGGATCACCATGGCCACGGCTCTGGTCAGTCTACTTTCCGGGAGGCCGGTGCGCAATGACCTGGCGATGATCGGTGAGCTGAGCCTCCGGGGTGACGTCCTCCCGGTCGGAGGGCTGAAGGAGAAGATTCTGGCCGCCAAACGCGCCGGTATCAAGACCGTCGTTCTTCCCGAAAAGAACCGCTCTGCGGTGGAGGATGCCTTCAGAGACGAGAGTAGCCAGAATTTGGAAGACCTGTCGCTCGTTTACGTCCGACGTGCCGACGAGGCGGTCAAGCTGGCGCTGGAGTTGGCCGACTGATGGTTACATAGGCTTTGGGCGGGATTGGCTCCCGCCCCTTTTCAATTGCTGTGTTATCATCGGGCCTCTCTTTTTTAACTCAGCCGAATACGCACTATGCCCTTCTGGGTCGAGATTATCGTCGGCTTCGTCGCCCTGATCGCCGGGGCCGACCTCCTGGTTCGGGGTTCGTCGAAGATCGCTGCCGGCTTCGGGGTGCCCCCGGTCGTTATCGGTCTGACCCTGGTGGCCTATGGCACGTCGGCCCCCGAGTTCGCCGTTAGCGCCACCGCGGCCATCGAGGGCGTCGGCGCCCTCTCACTGGGCAACGCTTTCGGTTCCAACGTGGCCAACATCGGCCTCGTGCTCGGTCTCACGGCGCTCATCCGACCCATCGTGGTCGAGAGCACCATCGTTAAACGTGAGGCGCCGCTGTTGATCGCCGTGGCCGTGCTCTTCCCCCTCTTCTTCCTCGACGGAGCCCTCGCCCGGTGGGAGGGCATCCTGGCCTTCGGCGGCGGAATCGCCTTTACCGTCTGGAGCCTGAAAACGGCCCGCCAAAGGGAGAACGTCCCGGAGAAGACAACCCTGGATGCCGGCGGCTGGCTGCTGAATATCGTCCTCTGCGGGGCCGGAATTGCCGGCCTCGTTTTCGGCGGTGATTGGCTCGTCTCCGGCGCTTCGGAGCTGGCGCGCCTGTTGGGGATGAGCACGCGGGTGATCGGTCTGACCGTGGTCGCCGTGGGAACCTCCCTGCCAGAGCTGGCCACCAGCGTGGTGGCGATGATCAGGGGACATTCGGACATCGCCGTGGGAAACATCATCGGCTCGAACATCTTCAACCTGCTCTTCGCCCTGGGCGGAGCGGTGAGTCTGGCGCCCATCCTCCTTACCGGTATGAGTCCGGGCATCTGGATAGACGCCGGTGCCGGGATACTGCTCGCCGCCCTCCTCTGGCCCTTCGCCCGGTCGGGGATGCGGATCGAGCGCTGGGAGGGCGCGGTCTTACTCGCCCTCTACGCGGCGTTTATCACCTATTCGGTGCTGACCGGTTGAAAAACCATCCGGTTTAGTCTATAGTGAAGTAATAATTCTCAGGTGAGGGTTGCTTAACACACAATGGAGGTGAATGCAATGAGGAAGGTTCCGAACCTGTTGATCATTCTGGTTTTGGCCTTGGGGGTGGGTCTTCTCGGCTGCGAGAGTACCACCGATGGCGACGGCGATGGAAACGGTCAGAATCAGCAGGGAAGCATCGAATGGGCGCGCGCCTTGGCTGACCCCGTTGGTGAGGGCTGGGACTCTGACGCCTTTATCTGTTTTACTCAAGGGTATGAGTTGGATGACGATGGCGTCTTACGGGGGCCGAATTCTCTCCTGACTGGTGATTACGATTACTGGCTATTCTGGTATACGTTGGGTGATGAAGCGTTATACATCGTCCTGGTGACCTATGACGGCTTTGTAACTGGGCATGACGGTGACGATAACGTAGACCATTACGAGCTTCCGAAATATTCTAACGATGAGGTAAAGAACCTCATGAACATCGCCAGCGATGAGTTTGATGAGAATCTCGAACCGGGGGATTATAAGTACAGGCTTTCGCTGACGGCGAACGAGAACGTAAACGTTGCACTTGTAGAAGCGTTGAAGATTGACAACGAGGATATAACCGGCTGGATTCTTCTCGATGCCGACACTGGCGATATCCTTGACACATCGTGGTAGGGTGTTTGCCAAGGGGTGGGTTGACCGACCCTCCCGTGGGCAGC
>DAOVLG010000085.1 GCA_030631385.1 Candidatus Coatesiibacteriota bacterium
AGGATGCGGAGGAAGAGGATTCGTCCCACGACTTCGGCCGGGACATCCTCCCCCGTTGCGTTGAGCGCGGGGTGGGCATCCGGGTCCACCGCTTCAGGGAAAACTACTGGCGCGACGTAGGAACGATTGCAAGCTACTGGCAGGCCAACATGGACCTGATCGCGCCGGTGCCCGAGTTCGACCTCTACGATGAGGGTGCCCGGGTGCACACGCGCTCGGCGGAGGCGCCGGCGGTCAAGCTGGGCCGCGGGGCCTCGCTGTCTGAAAGCCTGATTTCGAACGGATGCGTGGTGGACGGGGTGGTTGAGCGGAGCGTCCTCTCGCCCTACGTCAAGGTCGGTTCCGGAGCAGTGGTGCGCGATTCGATCGTTTTCAACGGGACGGTCATCGGGGAAGGGGCGGTCGTTGATCACGCCGTCCTGGACAAGGAGGTGATCGTGGGCGCCGAAAGCCTGGTCGGCGCCGGCAATGACTACGCCTACAACCAGCGCTTCCCCTCGATCTACAACTCCGGTCTGACGGTGATCGGTAAGAACTCCGTGATACCGCGCGGTACCTCCATCGGGCGCAACGCCTGCATCTTTCCCGACGTCACCGACCCGAGGGCTTTCCACGACCGTGAAGTGGCGTCGGGAGAAACTATCGAAGAATAACCTAGATAGTACTCTGCCTCAGGAATAACGGTTTGATTTTTTCGGTCTGTTGCGAAAATTCCTTTGGACCAGCGCCTACTCGATCGCCGAATTGCTCAAATATTGGCTTTGGCTACAGTCTCTTTTGATAAAAACACCCCGGATAATGACGGTCGCTTGAACTACGTCTATTGCGCAGGTGTTGGCGCGATTGTTGCCGGAGATAACCACGGGCTTGACAATGGGTGTAAATTGCCAAGAATCGTGCCAACACCGGTGTACCGGTAACGATGTCGCGTAGCCCAATATCCAAAGGTCTCCCGCATTGACAAACGGACCCGACGAAAACGGCGGTGCTGGGCGGGAACCGCAACTGAGCGTACCCGAGAACCGTTTTTTTTATCGTTTGTTCATCGGTTCGCTGAGGCGGCTCGGCCGCTTCCTCAACGACGAGTGGAGGCGGGAGCGAACCGAGTTCGCCGTAGACTGGGGGTTCCTGCTCCTGGGTCTTTTCGTAGCGGTCATCCTCTTCCTGATCCCCGTTCCCACCTATGACGCTTTTGAACTGGCCATCCCGGCGAGCGGCGAGATTGTAACTACCACCATGCCTCTGGCCGAGGGCAGGCTTTATAAGGTCACCGTCTCCGGCGTTTACCGCTACCGCTTCGGTGGTCTGGCGGACGCACAGTTCATCAGTGTGGACGGCGGGTATGACATTCTCCGGCCCTCGGTGATCATCAACGATCAGCTGATGCGCGCCCAGCAGCTTGATCTGGAGAACCACCGCTACACCTTCTACGTGGCTGGTAACGGCGAGCCGCTCACGGCCCGTATCTACGATACATGGGACCGGGGCTTCGCCGAGGAGGTGATCCCCTACTGGGATAACGGCGGGTACCTGGTGGCCAATGTTCGCGAGGCTGACTTCCGCTGTTACGCCCTCAGAGCCGATGGCCCCGGTTATCTTATCCGCTACCACCTGGACCCGGTGCCCGAACCGACCGACGTGGTGATGCTCAAGGTCTGGGCCTGGTGTGGCGCTGGAGACGAACCCGAACTGGTCTTCGCCGCCGACACCGATCAGCCGGTGCGCGATTACGGCGACCGCAACCGTCTCGGGCGCGACGCCGTGAACGGCTTCCGCTGGAACGGCCTGGGTAACCGGGAGGGCTACCGGGGGATGTCGGTTCCCTATGGGGATTACGTGGTCGAGCTGGTGGTGGAGTCCCCGGAGGGTCGTTTCAGTACCTGCGACTGGAACGCCCCGGAACGGCTCGTTCACCTGGCGATGCTGCCTGGAGTAGATGAACCAGATGGCCCCTTCGAGCTCCACCCGCTCACCGACGCCGAGGGGCGTTCCCTCTTTGGGCACAAGACCCCCCGCGCCCTCACACCCACCCTGGGGCCGGCCCGGGTCGAACTTACCCGTCCCGATTTCCCCTGTCTGGTTTACCAGCCCGGCGTGACCGACGTCGAGGGCTACTCCAGCTTGGTGCTGGCCTATCTCAAGCGGCAGCTAAACCTGGCGCTGACCACCGCCGCCGAGATTGACGGCACTCGCTTCACCCCCTGCCGCGATTCCGCGGGTCGCTTCGACGCCGAGCTGGTCAGGCTGCTCACCGCCTTCCGCGAGCGTTTTCCCTACCGGGCGCCCCGCGAGGAAGCCTTCCTCACCCGCTACTCGAATCTAGGGGGCGGTGCCGCGGGCTCCCCTGTGCCGCGGTCTTACTTAAACTATGTCGTCGGCCCGGAGACCTTCGCTCGCCTCGAAACCGTCCGTTTCGAGCTGTCCGGCCTTCCCGGCGAGTGGACCCTGGCCGATTTCGACAATATCCCCACCTACGACGCCGATAACCCCTCCCGCAGCCTCTACCACCGTTTCCAAGACATCTGTAAACGCATCAACGACGAGCGGCCCGACGGCAGGCCCCACCCGGGTTTCCCCGCTCCGGAGCAACGCGAGGCGCTTTTAGACTACACCAAACGCTACGACTCCTCCGACGAGGCCTTCCTCGCCTTCTGTCAGGCGGTGAGTTACCAGGAATGCGGACTGATGCACGTGCTCGGCTCGGGACGCAGCTACCGCGCAGCCTATGGCCACGGTTCAGCCACCGGTTACATGCAGCTCACCGGCGCCGTGGTCAAGGGCGGAAGCTACATGCTCGAGTACGACGACGCCGGTGTCAAGCGCCGGGTTCCCTTCAGCACGCTCCCCCGTGAGACGCGCTACGACCTGCGCTACATCGCCGACCTCAATCTCCAGGTGAGTATCAGCTACCTGAAGGGGCTCCTGGCCGAGCAGAGCCGCTGGCGTTTCGATCCGCGTTTCCAGGCCAATTACCGTCCGGGCGGCCTTTTCGACTTCACCAGCGAGTGGGGCAGCCGTCTGCGCCTGAAGCTGGCCGGGGCCATGTACAACGCGGGCCCCTACGGGATCAAGGTCATCCTTCGCGACGTCTACTCCACGATTCCACCTCCCCCCAGGGGGACTAGCGAGGCGGCTTACTACGAGCGGCAGCTCGCCGCCGCCGAGACTTTGCGGCGCATCGAGGAAGAGCTGGTCCTGGAAACGGGGCCGGTCATCGAGGAGGGGGAGATCATCCTGGAGCCCGCCGAAATGGTAATTCCCGCCGATTTTCCCTGGCGACCGCCACCGGCCTACGACATGGACTATCCCGGCCTGCCCGGACTGGACTACTTCTTCGGCCCCTGCGGCGGGGATATCGAAATTTTTCTCATCCGCTTCGCCTATGATTTAAGGCGGTACATCGCCGGGGAGTACCACTTCCCCTGCGAGGGTTACCCGGGCGGCGAGGAGCGCCTGCAGGAGATATTCAGGATGCTGGGCCCCTTCTGGATCAATCGGGGCGCCGGTGGTGACTGGGCCAGGGCGGCGCTGATGAAGCTCGAAAAGGAGGTCATCGGCTACGTCGTCGGCATGGAGCGCAACATCCCCATTTTCTGGAAATCGGGTGAGTACATCTTCCGGGAGCGGGCCTTCGACATGCTGGCCTCCAAGGGGAAGACCCGCGCCGAGTTGGCCGAGGAGGCGCCCCAGCCGATGGAGGGGGAGACGGATCTTGAACTTCTGGAGGACGAGGCCTTTGTCGGCGGGGAGGCCGTAATTGGGGAGAGGGAGCCTAATGAGTGAACATCAGGTATTAGATTTCTTCAATAAAACGAACTGCCCCGGTACGATTTCACCCGGGCGCCAGCGCTCATCCCCCTGTGCGATGAGCGCCTGCCCGACGTGGATGAGGGACTCTGGCGCCGCTGGGAGGATGGGCAGCGCGAATTCCTCGACTGGACCAGGGAGATCGCCGCGGTAAAGAGGGAATATGTTTTGGAGAGCATCGCCAGACTGGAACCTTTTCGCTTACCGGGGTCCCCTGGAGGGTAACGTGCTCGATGTTGGGGGTGGCTGGGGGCTTTTCCGGCGCTGGTGGTGTATGGACGACGATGCCCTCTTCATCGTGCACGATCCCGCCTTGGAACGGTTTCTCACCGGACCGACGCCTCTCTACCCTGGGCTCTACGGGGAGGCGCTCGAGAGACCGATGACCTTCGCGGCCGGTTTCGGCGAGGAGCTGCCCTACCGGGACGGCGTGTTCGACGAGTTCGTCTGCGCCGCCGTGCTGGACCACGCCCTGGACCCCCGGCGGGTGCTCGCCGAGGGGCTGCGCTGCCTTAAACCGGTGGGTAATGTTTTGGTGATCGTTCAATGTACGGGAATGGCTGGTGGAGAGCGCACCCTACTACGCCCCTTCGGCCGACGGCTGCTACGGGCGTTCCGTCATCCACTGCGTGCGCTGAAACGTCTATTCGGCGGAGCGAAGGACCCCCATCTCCACCACTTTGCCGAGGATGGTTTGAAAGGCCTTATGGCCTCAGTCGGGTTTACTCAAATTGAATCCCGCCTCTACGGCGTAGACAGCGGGGCGCGGGCCTTCCTCGCCCGCAAGCCTGTTTAATCGTAAGAATGCCATGCAACTTGACATAAATAAAGCTACTCGCTATACTGTGAATATGATGACGCCCAGACAGGATTATCCTGTACTGGTAATATGACGCCGGGGAGCCTTTGGGCTCCCCGTACTAGTATGTAGGTTTTCATGAAGAGGGCGAAGCTTTTCATAGACTTCTGGAATTTTACAATTTCTGTACGGGATATTTTGGGTAATGAGTATCGACTGGATTACGAGAAATTACCTTTGTACCTTTGTGAACTACATGATTTTGTGTACGAAGGAGCGTACCTCTATGCAGGGATTGATCCTGATAAGGAAGGGGAGCTTAAACTTAAGAATTTCCTGGAGAATACAGTTCAATTTTTCTCAGGATACACGGTGAAGACCTATGACAAGAAAAGGGCGAAAGATGTTTACTGTACTTCTTGTCGTCAACCGTTAACTGTATGTCCGAATTGTGGGAATCTTATTGTTCGAAAGGTTGAAAGGAGCGTAGATGTTGCTTTAGTAACAGATCTTCTACAGCTTGCATGGGATGACACCTATGATGTTGCTTTTCTAGCTTCAGCGGATTCAGATTTTAAGTCGGCTGTTGAATTCATCATGCGTAGAGGAAAAAAGGTCATCCAGATAGCTGTAGGTAATGCAGGTAGGGACCTCGCATCGGTTTGTTGGCGACGCATTGATATTACAAGGTATAAAGACGATCTACTCTATAATCCATGAACCGTTATCCGCACAGCGCCTTCAATGTCCGTTGCCGGCCCGGTCTCCTGAAGATTCGCCACCGGGTTGCGGGTATCATCACCCGCGGCGACGATCTCCTGATCACCGGCTACGAGCTGAACGGGAAGCATTTCTACAGTCTTCCCGGCGGCGGTCAGGAACCCGGCGAGACCGCCGTCCGCGCCCTGGCCCGAGAGCTTTGCGAGGAGACCGGCTGCCGTGCCGAGATAGGGCCCCTCGCCTACGTCGCCGAGACCTTCTTCGCCGATCCCTTAGATGCGCTTCCGTTGCACCTGATCGGCCTCTACTTCCACGCGGAAATTGAGGGTGAACCCAGATTGGGCTTCGCCTCGCCCGAGGCCCCCGAAGCGCGGATCATGACCGAGGTCCGCTTCCGCAGCCGCCGTTCCCTGGACGATATGGTTTTCTACCCGGAGGGTATGGGCGGCGTGCTGAACGCCGACTGGAACAGGAATGTCCCGGCGCGTTACCTGCGTCTGCCGGCGACGAAGAACACACTGGGAGAATACGTCACGGGTGTTGACCAACGCGTAGAAGGTGGGATTCGTCCGCGGGGCGTTGCCGTTGTTATCAACGCCGACGGCAGGATACTGACGACGTTCAACGGGCGGGAGTGGGCGCTTCCGGGCGGCGCTATTGAGCCCGACGAGCTGATCCCCGCAGCGGTGACCCGGGAGATTGCCGAGGAGAGCGGGCTCATCGTCGAGCCGTACCGCCTGCTCTTCGTCAACGACAACTTCTTTTCAGATCCGGTCTGGGCGCCCGAGGGCCAGCACGAGCTGGGTTTCTACTGGCTCTGCCGGGTTACAGGTGGCGAGTTCGACCCCGGCCCGCACCTCGAATGTTCTGAATCAGGGGAGGACCGGATTGTACTTCGTTGGCAGTCTGTGGACGAATTCCGGGGAAAGACCCTCTACCCGGAGTGGCTCTTTGATGAGCTTGCGCGCGGTGTCCGCGATGGCTGGCCTGATAATATGCGCTACCTCGTTTCCGGTGACACGCGCTAGCCCGTTGAAACCCGCCGTGGTATACTTGCCCCGTTAGTCAAGGAAAATCGGACCCGTCATCGGTTCCGGATGGAGGTTGTCATGCCGCTTTTTACGAACGACCGATTGATGCGGGTGGCCTACGCTGAAGGCTTCGCCGTCGGGGCCTTCAACATCAACAACATGGAGATTCTCCAGGGGATCGTCGAGGCGGCCAAGGCCGAGGACTCCCCGGCGATTATCGCCGTCAGCTCCGGCGCCGCCAAGTATGCCGGTATCAACTATCTTATCGGTATGGTCAGGATAGCCGCCTTCGAGACCGGTCTCCCCTTCAGCATCCACCTGGACCACGGCGCTGATTTTTCCAAGTGTGCCCAGGCTATCAACGCCGGCTTCACCAGCATCATGATTGACGCGAGCAAGCTCTCCTTCGAGGAGAACGTGGCCGCCAGCACGCAGGTCGCCGAGCTGGCCCACGCCTGCGGCTGCTCGTGCGAGGCCGAGCTGGGCCGTCTCCAGGGGATCGAGGAGCACGTCAAGGTCAAAGAAGGCGAGGCGATCCTCACCGACCCCGACGAGGCGAAGGAGTTCGTGGAACGCACCGGGGTGGATTCACTGGCGGTGGCCATTGGCACCAGCCACGGGG
>DAOVLG010000324.1 GCA_030631385.1 Candidatus Coatesiibacteriota bacterium
GATGAAGGCCTTCCACCCCTGGTCCTCCTCGGCGAAACCGAAGGCCAGAACCAGGTGTAAGAGATCGGTGGCCCGCGGGTCATCGCCGTTTCGCGCGATGTAGCGCCGTGTCCAGTCCAGGACGTGCGCCGGGTCGAAGGACCGATCCCGTTCAAGTTCGTCGGCGAGACTGAGGAGTTGAAGCAGAGTCAGCCGGTAATGAAGCTCGGCGTCGTAAGGCTCGTGGATGCCCTCCGACGATTTCCCGGTGAGCTCCCAGGCTCCATCAGGGTTGTCGAGGAGCAGGGCGGCCTCGATACGCGCGGCCAGGAGGGCCTCTTCGTCGGGTCCGTCGCCGTAGCCCTCCGCCAGTTCTTCCAGTAGTGTTTCCGCTTCATCGGGCCTGCCGCCACGAAGCAGAAAAAGGGCCACCTGCCACCTGAGCTCTCGATCTTCAGGGTTCAGAGCGAGGATCTCGCCTACCTCGACACCCTGCGCATTTAAGGGGGTTGCGGAGGCGTAGGACAAACCTGAGGCCGCGATTATTCCGCGTGCCTCGTGGGGCAGACCCGTCAAAGAAGCCAATTTCATGGCGGACTCCAGGGCGAGTTCAGTGAGCCCGGTCCGTCCCAGAAGTTCAACCACCTCCACGGGGATGAGCCCGCCCGAACCGGCCAGTCGGTTTACCGCATCGGGATGTTGGTTGAAGTAATCCTCCAGCCATTGGATCTCGACCTGGACGGCACGGCGGGCCCGGCCGTCGAGCTCAACCACCGGTTCCCTCTCCCGCCAGGGGTGGTGCAGCGGCCCCCGGTTTTCCTTGACGGAGCTCAGCGCCCAGGGGGAGAGGGCGAGGAAGAGACGGATACGCCCGAACAGCGGTTCGTCTCTGTTTTTAACAACCTCCAGAGCGGTAAGCGCCGCCTTCTCATCCCCGCCGAACCCTTCGAAGAAGGCGATGCTCCAGGAGCCCGGCCCCTCTACCGCCGCAACCTCGGCACAGGTCTCGGCGGCGTCGCGGTATCGCCCCAGGGAGAAGTGGAGCCTGGCGATGTCTTTGGCGTAGTCCCGGAAGGTGCCGGTGGGCGGGCTTGTCAACAGTTGGAGCGCCTCCTCGACGAGATTGTGATCGGTGAATATCCGCGCCACGGTCCGCACATCACCGGGTCGGAGGTGGTCCTTGTCCAGCTTGGCCCTCCAGTTCGCCACCGCCTCTGCGAGGCGGCCCAGAGCGAACAGGCACTCCCCCCGCTCCACGTAGACCCGGTCATCCTTTGAGCCATCCTGATCCTCCCAGAGCAGGAGGGCCTTACCGGCGCGGCCGAGCCCCCGCAGCCGTTCGCTCGCCTCGCGGCGGAATTCCACCCGATCCGGGTCGCGCTCGACCCTCGTCAGGGCCGCTTCCACAGCGGTTTCTGTTCCCCTGGCGGATTCGATCAGGCGGAGCCAGACCCGCCAGGTTCCCAGGTCGAACTCGTAGGGGTCGCCGCTGTAGGAGGCCAGGGCGAGTTCGGCCAGCTCGGGGTGCCGGGTCAGATCGTTGAGTATCCTTCGGCACCGGTTGGGTTCGGCTCCGGCCACCCGGGCGGCGGCCTCAAGGGCGTTACACTCGAGCAGACGCTCCGCCAGGTCGTCGGCCTGCTGCCTCCAATCGGGGTGCCGTTCCACGGCTTGGAACCAGAGATTCAGGTCCGCCGGCGTCTCGCTGAAGTAATCCCCCAGGGCAAGGGCGGCGGATTCCAGACCCCCCGTTACCCGGGCCGGAAGATCGAGCAGCCTCTCCACCGCCTCCCTTTCCTCCCCCAACTCCCGACGCCAGAGGAAGACCTGGGTCTCGTAACGGGCGATGTCTCCCGCGTAAACCTCCCCAGACTCGACGGCCTGGGTCAGGATCAGAACCGCTCTTTCGTAGTCCCCCATGCCGGCGGTGGTCTGGGCCTCGGACCAGGGTCCCGCCTGGGCGAGCTTGACCACGAAGAGGAGGGTCCCTATAATCCTGATAAATTGATTCATGAGGTGTTGTTTTGTCGGCGAGGAACCGGCTAGTTTTTGCGTTGGTCTTGGTATTCGCCTATGTCCTTCTCGCCGCAACCCACTGGCTGGGCGGCGGCGACGTTGCCTACGAGCTTTTCTACCGCGTCCTCACCTTCGTCGTAATCGGGATCACGGCTCCGGTGGTCTGGATCAAGCTGAACCGGACGCCGGCGGAACCGGGCGGAAGCGTTTACCGTCAGCTTTTAATCACGGGCGCCGTTGTCGTGGCGGTGATCTTCCTCTTCCCCGAGCTGGAGCTGCCCGTCGGCTGGGGCGAGGTCTGGACCTGGGTTTCCCATCTGGTGGCCGCGGTCGGCACGGCGTACTTCGCCTACCGTTTCCTGCCGGTTTTCCTGGGTTCGGGTGGACTCACGGAGAGGGTGGTTTGGGGGGGATTGGTGATTCTCGCCGTCGTGCCCTCGGTCCGAGGCTTGGTGGTTGCCGGCTTGGCGGGTATGCTAACCGTCGCCGCCGGTAGCTTTTGGCCGGCCGTTGTTCTCCTGGCCGCCCTCTTCGGTACCTTCGATTGCGGTATCAGCGTGGAGGAACTCTCCTCGACCGGCCCCTGGCTGATCGCCGCCCTTGTGGGGCTCCTCCTCCTCGTGTTTCTGACGCTTCGCGGCGCGCTCGCGCAGGATACCGGTCAGCAGGATGAAACCGGCCCGCTCGACGACGTAGGCGATCAGGTAGACGAGCATCAGCGTTAGAGCGGCCGAGTAATCCTCCCGTGCCAGCCCCGCCGAAAGGAAACCGGCGACGAAGGACACAGTGGCCAGGATGAAGAAGAGATAGCTCGAGCGTCGGCTACCGAAGTAGAATCGGTAGTTGGCCACCGTGAGCAGGATCACCCCGCTACCCAGAAGAAACCATTCGTAGAGGTTCAACGTTCCTCC
>DAOVLG010000224.1 GCA_030631385.1 Candidatus Coatesiibacteriota bacterium
GTCGAGAAGCTCCCCCTGGCACTCGAGAGGGTCCGGGAACTTGTAAGCGGGGGGTAGAGTTGCCCAACATTATCCGACCCGAAGACATCGCCCCCTACCCCTGGCGGGCCGGGCGGACCCTGATACGCATCCTTGGAGGCCTCTGCGCCGTCGGCGGGCTGTTGTCCGTCCTCTCCCTTCTCATCCTGCCGGAGCTGGCCTGGTTCGACCGCCCACCCCTGGAACTGAGGTCCTGGCTCTACCTGGTCTACGGCCTTTGGAGCCTGAACCTGATCCTCGCCGGGGTGGGTATGTACCTGTTGAAGGGCTGGGGACGCTGGTTCGGGGCCACGGCTGGTTTGATCATCGCCACCATCGCCGTATACGCCCTGGCCGATAACTCGCTGAACGGCGAGAAGGACTGGGTTTGGGCGGGAGCGGCCATCGCCGCCATTCTCCTGTCATACTCCCTCCTCATACCCCTTCGTCCCGCTTTCGCCTCTAGGCCGCCGAAACAAGATCCACCCGACAACCGTAGATCATAGGGCGACCGAGGTTGACGGGGAACCGGCGGCTAACTATACTAAAAACCGTTGGATTTCCCATCTTCACCCAAGGGGGTGCCGGTGTCTTCGGAACAGAACAGGGTCGCCAACGCCCGTCATCTCTTCGAGCAGGGCTCCTACGCCGAGGCTCTCAACGAGCTGCGGATGGCGATCGGTGAGGGGAAGGAGTACCCAGACGTCTACAACCTGATGGGCCTCTGCAACTCGATGCTCAGCGACTACAAGGTCGCGGTAAGCTACTACCAGAAGGCCCTCGAGCTGAACCCGGCCTACGAGGAGGCCCGGCTCAACCTCCTGATCACCCTTTCTGATCTGGGCAAGTACAGGGAGGCCGAAGCCGAGCTTACCATCATGATGGCCTCGACGAAGATACGTCCCGATGAGCTGAGCCCGGCGATCAAGGCCCGCCTGGCCGAAGGCTACCGAGAACTGGCCGCCCTCGATCTGGAGACCGGACGCATCTGCCAGGCCGAGAAACTGATCAACGAGGCATTGGCGCTCGCTCCGATGTACGCCGACCTCCTGGTCTTCCATGGGAAGATCCTCCGCCGTGGCGGTAAGCTCTCCGAGGCCGAGGATGTTCTGGAGAAGGCCGTCGCCATCAACCCCGGCTACCAGAGCTGCCACCTTGAGCTCGGTCTGGTGCACTTTCAACAGGGAGCCTACGACACCGCCAAGGAGCATCTGCAGAAGGCTCGGGAGATTTCCGAGGGCACCAGCCGTGAGGCCGAGCTCTACCTTTCCTTTTTGGAAACTAGGGACCTCGTGAGAAGGGATAAACCTTGAAGGCCGGACTCAGCTTATTAATCATCTCGCTACTTTTTATCGGCTGCGCCGTGGAGCTGCCCGATCTTTTCTCGCTCACCGCCAAAGAGTGGTTCGAGCTCGGCAAGGCCTATTACGACGCCGATGAGCTGGAGGAGGCCCGGGGCTGTTTCGAAAACGTGATGATCGTTTATCCGTCGAGCAAATACGGCGACGACGCCCAGTTCTACCTGGGCAGGGCCTACTTCAACGAGGGGCTCTACCTGGAGGCCCAGGCCATCTTGGAGGACATGGCTGCGAGCTACCCCCACTCCTCCTACACCGACGACGCCCGTTACTATATCGGACGCAGCTACTTCATGCGCGCGCCCGACTACCAGCGCGACACCGAGCTCATCGAAGCGGCGATCGGCGAGTACCGCCGCACCCTCAAGCTCTTCCCAGGCTCGGAGCTGGTGAACCAGATCGCCCGTGCGATCAAGGAGGCCGAGGAGCTCGAGGCGCGCAAGCTCGACCACATCGTCTTCATCTACCGTAGGATGGGACATCCCCGCTCGGTGGTTCTATACGCCGATATGCTCCTGGGTAGATACCCCGATTCACTGTACGCGGCGCGCAACCTCTGGCGTAGGGGTGAGGCCCTCCAAAAGCTGGGATACTCAGACGACGCCCGGCGGGACTTCCAACGCATCCTCGAAGAATTCCCGGACGACGGTTCCGCCGAGGATGCACGGGAAAGCATGAAAAGATACGGCTTCATCTACGAGATCTCACCCAACGGCGAAGGGTAAGGAAGGTAACGAGGGGTGTAAACCCCTTGCCTTTATCATCCCCGGCTGTAGGATCAATGCGACAGACAAACCGGCATCAGCCGGTTTTTTCGTGCAGCAATCCCGAATGTTGATCCAAGGTTCAGACGAAACTTAAACCCCGACTCCACCCGGTGTTATGGTACAATTCCACCAACGCTAGCTGGTGATATATGGAGTGGTTATCAACTACGCAATCTTCGGCGGTAGCTACGACCCGGTGCACAACGGCCATCTGCTCCTGGCGACCTTCGCCCGGGAGCAGCTCAAGCTGGAGCGAGTTTACTTCATCCCCGCCGCCAGAAGACCACACCGAGACCGCCCCCCCCGGGCCACGGACGAGCACCGTCTCGCCATGCTCCAACTGGCCCTAAGGGGTGAACCATCCTTCTTTGTTGATGACCTCGAACTGAAGCGGGGCGGCATCTCCTACACCCTGGACACGGTCCTCCGCTTCCGGGAACTTTTAGGGGAGGAA
Source organism: Candidatus Coatesiibacteriota bacterium (assembly GCA_030631385.1). Lineage (GTDB taxonomy): Bacteria > RBG-13-66-14 > RBG-13-66-14 > RBG-13-66-14 > RBG-13-66-14 > RBG-13-66-14. The sequence continues at coordinate 2,598 of DAOVLG010000224.1, forward strand.
CCGATAATCCTGGTGGGTGCTGACAACCTGGCCGAGCTCCACACCTGGCACCGGGTCGAGAAGCTGGTCAAACTCGCCCGTTTCGCCTACGCCCCGAGGCCCGGAAGCGCCTCCTCGCCCAGCGGGCTACCACCCGGTACCCGTGCTCTAAAGATCCATATGCCCGAGTTCGATGTTTCCTCGACCCTGATCCGCGAGCGCGCCGCTGCGGGGCTCCCCCTCCGAGGGCTCGTTACCGACTCCGTCGCCGGTTACATCGAGGAGAACCGACTCTACCGTAAGGGCTGACAAATCGGAGAAGAAGATTTTATAATCGCTCCACCTAGCGCAAACACCTCATCATTGCTTGGTCTAATCGGCCCGCTTTTAAAGGTGAGCCATGTCTACACGGGTGATGGTTGTTGACGATGATCCCGACATCCGCACGATAGTCAGGGCGATATTCGAGGGCGACAACTACACGGTCGAGACCTGCCCCTCGGGCGAGGAGGCTCTGCAGCGTGTCAGGGAGTTTAACCCCGAGCTCATCGTTCTGGACGTGATGATGCCGGGGATGGATGGTTACCAGGTCTGCGCCGAGCTGAAAAATGACTTCGAGACCGCCCACATCCCGGTTATCCTCCTGACCGCAAAGCAGGACATCATCGATCTCGAACGGGGGGTGGAGCACTCCATTGACGATTACATCGCCAAACCCTTCTCCCAGCGTGAACTACTGGCTCGGGCAAAGATGGTCCTCGCCCGCACCCGCTATCAGCTTGGCTGCAATCCCCTGACCGGACTCCCCGGCAACCTGGAGATCGAGCACCGCATCAAGGAGGTAATTCAGTCGGGCAGAACCTACTCCCTCTTCTACGCCGACATAGACCGTTTTAAAAGCTTCAACGATTACTACGGCTACGCCCGGGGCGATTCGGTGATCCGGCTCCTCACACACTGCATGATCCAGGCCACGCGCGTGTTGGGGAAGCCCAAGGACTTCGTCGGCCACATCGGCGGCGACGACTTCATGATGCTCTGCTACCACCCGGAGGCCGAGAAGCTGGCCAACCGCGTCATCGAACTCTTCCAAGAGGGCGTGGCTGACTATTTCGACGACGCTGACCGGGAAAGTGGTTACTACGAGATCAAGGACCGCACCGGCCATCTCCGGCTCTTGCCCGCCACGCTGACCCTGACGGTCGTGCTGTTATCGAGCGAAACCAGGACATTCACCAGTCTGGCCGAGGTCGCCAGTGTGGCTACCGAGTTGAAGAAGTTCGGTAAGAACAAAGCGGGCAACATCTTGGTTGCCGAACGCCGGGAAAGCCCCAACGGCGATATTAACGACCGGAAAAACAAGGGGCCCCAACCCCATGCCGCAGGCGGAGAAACCTAGGTCCTAAGGAATCTTAAGAAGCCGTCTCACCGGGTTCCCACTCCTCGCCGAGGATAGAGTGGGCGTATCTTATGCATTCTAAAAAGGGGCTTAAGCTCCTTGTCTGGGGGAACCAACGAGGCGCGCCGACACCTGGCCTCACCACATGTTATCAATAACCCCGGGTACGTCATGTCGAAGATAATGATCGTTGACGATGAGAAGCACATCGTCGAAACGCTGCGCCTGGCCTTCGAGAAACTAAGGATACGAGGTTGTCGGGCTAGCAGGCGCCCAAAGGTGCATCACCA
>DAOVLG010000011.1 GCA_030631385.1 Candidatus Coatesiibacteriota bacterium
AGACGCGCCAGACGAGCCCGGAACAGTCGAAACCGGAGCTCGACGTTCCGCCCCAGACGTAGGGCGATCCCAGGTGGCTCTCGGCGGTGGCGATGACTACCTGGCGCCAGGGTTCGGCGGGACCGGCGGGGGTTTCGAGTTCGACGTACCGCGCGGCGACCCACCCGGCGCGACCGTCATCGAGACGGATGAAGTACCAGTCCCCGCGGCGACGGTAGGCGCGAAAAGACGTATCGGCGAAGAGATGGGCGATGATCGCCGAGCCCGCACTGGCCTCGGTCCGTAAAGACGCCATACCCGGTTGAGGGGTCTGTAGAGTGCCCGGCGGGGGTGTGCGGGGATTGGGCACGGCGCGGACGGAACCGTCGTCGCGCTCCACCTTCCCCTCCTCGGTGAGGGAGGAAAATGCAACCCACCCGGCGAGGTCGTCCTGCTCGGTCAGGATCACCAGGCGCCAACCTCCAAGCTCGGCGACCGACTCGACGCGCTCCCCGGCCAACCCCTCGCTCACACGACGGGCGTTCTCCGCCGGAGATTCGAGCACCGGAGTGGGGCTGTGGGCGAAGACGAGCCTCTCCACTGTCGGCGGCTCGTGGGGGAGGACCCGCGGCTCCAGGGTGGCCTCCTCGATCCGCCGGGCCTCCTGTTCCACGGCCAGCACGTCCCCGGCGGGGATGGTGGTGAGGTTGACCGACCAGGTCGGCGCCGAACCGGTGACGCCCACGGTGTATCCCGACACCCCCGATTCGAGGTCCACCACGATCCGGGTGACGGCGGGGTCAATCGAGTTCTGCGCGGCGCGAATACGGGCCACCAGGCCGTCTCCCACCGGGGCCTCGAACTTGTTAGCCGGGAAGACGGCGTCCTCCAAGTCCAGGACCACGCGGTCGGGGTCGGCGAGCTCAAAGTCCTTGTATGTCGGCTCGGTATCCGACTCGACGGTGATGGTCACCATCCGGCTGGCCGGATCGTAGCTCACCCCGCGCACGGTGGCCCCGAAGACCGTGACCGGAACTAAAAAAAACGCTGTCCAACGGAGGTTCTGCATCTTCGAATCCTATACGTCGGCCTCGTAGGCCCGCCGCAGCCAGGTAAATACACCGTCGTCCACGTCACCAGCCTCGGCGAGCCGTATTTGATGGCTGATGCGAACACAACCCAGGTTTTTCACCTCTTCCAGCCTGCCGCCCGGCTCTACCCCAGGCAGGGCCAGGCCGAGACGGACGCCATCCCGTTTCACCGCGATTACCCCGTACTGCCGCCGGCGGAAAAAGGAGACGTAGGTCTTGCAGGGGCTGATCCGCGTGCCGGACAGCTCATCCACCGCCCATTTCACCAGGCGGTCGTAGACCGGGCGGAAGACGGCTTTCGATCCGCCGTACTGGGCTTCGACGAGCTCCTCCGGCGTCGGCTCGGCGTATCCTTCCGACCTCTCGGCTTCGGAGACGACGACCCGGGCGTAGAGCTGACTGAGGCCGTGCTCGTCCCTGAGCCATACCAGGCGCTCCCTCTTCCCCGCAGGTCCCTTCTCTTTTAGAAGGTCAACCCACCAGGCCAGGTCGTGGCCGGTTTTTTCGGGGAAGTTGCGGACGATGGCCGCGCGCAACTGGGCCGGCGTCAGACCCACTACAGACCTCTACTATTCATTAATCGGAGGAATATCCTCTTTACCCCGGTCCTTTAATCCACTGCTAAAGAATGAAAAATTCATCGGATATGGATAAGTATATACTGGGTATTCGGTCGTAAAAGTGTATTCTCGACCACCGGTGAACAACCACTCAAGTCCATCTCTCTCATCCTCATTTCTCAGTATCTCATAAATCCTATAGGGAGCTACCATACCAAAACCAACGAACCTCTCCATTTCTTCATCAGAAAGCTTTAAATAGGATGACATCAATACGTTTGGGTTATGTCCACCGATTATCCGCGGCGAACCATCCACGAAAGCGATAACGATATGACTGAAAGAGTCGCGTAGAAAGCTAGCATCCTGTAACTCCTTGAATAAACGATTGTACTCCGCATCTTCATTATTACGAACCCTCTCCCAAGCCTCGCTTCCTTGTATGGTCTCTTTGTATGATTGAAAGGCGCTATTACATTCCTCACAAGAAGTGTAAATATCCAACACTCTATTAAAAGTTAAAGGTTCTCTTCCGTCTAACTCTAGGATGAAATCCAGGGCCTTTATCTCGTTTTCGTACACGTACAAAGGAATGGCCTCGCCGACGACGATGGTCTCCTCGGGGTATCTTTGGGTTAAATACACCTCTACGTGAGCCCTGGCCAACTCCTCGGCATTGGGAGGAAGGGGGTCGAAGGAAACAAACTCATAGTCATCAAGGGCGAAGATGGGGTTCAAGAACAAAACCATGCCGAGGAGGATAGCTGTTTGTAACCACTTCACTTGCTACTGAACCCCTTCCTCGTGGTAGCCGTACTCGGGGGCGATCTCACCGGCGGTGAGGGCGGCGTCGTGGGCGATGAAGTCGCGGGCTCCCTCGCCGTGAAGGTCGCAGTAAGCCGTGGGCTCGGTCCCCTCGATGAAGTCCTCGCCGATCTTCCGCGGACACGCCGGGTCGGCCAGGAGGCCGGTATCCCCACAGACCACGTACCGCTGGAGCCGCAGGCCCTCGGGCACGGTGAAATCCTCGACGGGGTAGCCCTTCAGCACCTCGGCCATGTAATCGCTCCACAGCGGCACGGCGTGGGACTCGCCGGTGGCGTTGTACCCCAGGGAGGTGTGGTCGTCGAAGCCGATCCAGACCGAGGTGCAGAGCTGGGGCACGAAGCCGATGAACCAGCAGTCGCCGGCGTTGTTGGTGGTGCCGGTCTTGCCGGCGCAGGGTCGCTTGAGGGTCCGGCCCGCGCGGCCCGCCGTGCCGCCCGTCGTCGTCCCCTGCATCATCGAGCGCATGATGAAGGCGGTCTCGCGGCGGAGGACCACCTCGGCCCGGGGGATGTTTTCTTTGATCACGTTCCCGTCGCGGTCCTTGACGAGCTTGATCGCCGTCGGCTCGACGTGCACCCCCAGGGTGGCGATGGTGCCGAAGGCGCTGGCCATGCCTAAAGGCGTCACCTCCGAGGAGCCCAGAGCGATGGAATAGGTATGGGCGATGGGGGTGCGGATGCCCATCCGTTCCGCGTAGACGCGCACGGGTTCGACGCCTATCTCCAGAATCAACCGCGCCGCTATCAGGTTGATGGACATGGCGATGGCGGTGCGGATGGTCATCGGTTTGCCCGAATAGCCCATCGAGTAGTTGTGGGGTGCCCAGACCACGCCGTCGGCGTTGACCACGAAGGGCTTGTCCAGTAGGGTGTCGGCGGCGGTGTAACCGTTGTCTATCGCCGCGGTGTAGACGAAGATCTTGAAGGCGGAACCGGGCTGCCTCCGCGCGTACACGGCCCGGTTGAACTGGCTTTCGTTGTAATCGGACCCGCCCACCATGGCTCTGATGAACCCGGTGCGCGGGTCTAAAGAAACCAGGGCCGCCTGGGGGTAGGGACTCTTCTCCAGCACCAGCTCCACCCTGCCGGAGGAGCGCGCCAGGCTGGTCACCCTGACCGCGATCTCGGCGCCCTGTTGGATCTCGACCTCGGGCGGGTTGGGCCAGTGCCAGTATAACGGTGTGATGTCTATCTTGCCCCTGATGCCGCCGCCCAGGTCCACGTAAGCAAACTCCTCGTCCCGTTTGACCACGATCCCGGAGCGGATCTGACCCAGTTCCAGGTCCTCCATGGTCAGGTCGTCGCGGCGGGGATAGGGCTTGTAACCCCAGCGCCGCTGAACCCGCTCCAGGCCCTCGCGCACGTGCTTCTCGGCAAGTTCCTGCATCCCCAGGTCCAGGGTGGTGTAGACCTTCAGACCCGCCTGATAGACGGCGTTCGAGCCGTACTCCTTCTCCAGCTCCAACCGGATGTACTCCACGAAATAGGGGGCCTTCTGCCGGGTGCGCCGCCGTTGGGCCAGTTCGATGGGCTGCGCCGCGGCCCAGGCCCGCTCTTCATCGGTGACGTATCCCGCATGGGCCATCAGCAACAGAACGGTGTTCCGCCTTAATTTGGCCTGGTCGGGGTGGTAGTAAGGGGAGTAGCCGCCGGGGTTCTGTGGCAACCCGGCGATGAGCGCCGCCTCGGGCAGGCTCAGATCCCGGGCGTGCTTGCCGAAGAAGAAGCGAGAGGTCGCCTCCACGCCGTAGCAGCCGTGGCCGTAGTAGATCTGGTTCAGGTAGAAGTAGAGGATCTCATCCTTGGTGTAGACCTTCTCGATCTGCACCGCCAGGATCGCCTCGCGGATCTTGCGCACCCAGCTCTTTTCGAGGGTGAGGAAGTAGTTGCGCGCCAGCTGCTGGGTTACCGTCGAGGCGCCCTGGCGCTTCTCGCCGGCCAAGATGTCAATGAGCGCCGCCTGGGCGGTGCGCCAAACGTTGATACCCCAGTGCTCGTAGAAGCGCTGATCCTCGATCGCCAGGGTGGCGTTGACCAGGTTGTCTTCTATCCCACTCCTGGGGACGACGTAGCGACGCTCAACCAGGAAGGTGGCGATCAGCTCACCCCGGTCGTCGTAAACCTCGGTGGGCAGGTAACTCTCAAACCTCCACAGACCCGAGATCTTCGGCAGGCCGTTGGAGAAGGCGTACACCAACCCCAGCCCCAGTCCCAGAATGAAGAAACAGGTGATGACGACGACGAATCCGGCCACCCGCCAGGTAAAAACCGGAGTCCGAGTGCGGGTCCGTGCGCTGGCCGCCGTCCGCGCACGCGTTAGCCCACTCTCCAACGTCGTGGGCGTCCGACGCCGAAAGATACGGCGGAACCAGTTACCGAACCGGCTGAAGGCACCGGGCTTGGCATGCTTGGCATGTACAGCACACATAACTTCCTATCCCGCTTTCAATCGACTATGTAAGTCGTTTTCCCTAAGCAAGTAGAAGGAGTGATGTTCGGTACACCTAAGATTTTACCCCCTTTGGGCCTCCGTTTCAACCAGAGGATCAGAGAGACACCTCGGATGGGGGGAAGTTTTTATGCCGTAACCAAAAGATAAAAGTGTATGATACGTTGGCCAATAATTTTGATTTTTTGCCGGATTTTATTTATAATAAAGATACTTACGGAGTAGGAACCTGGGGAAAGAGGACCCCCTTGAAGCGCCTTGAAGATTCTACCATTACTTCTACTCATAACATCACCCTTTCACGCCCAAGAATACGGTGAAGCGCAACCACCGTCGGAAACTGACACGGGAGTGGAAACTGGAGAAGCTGAGGGCGAGACCGAGGAAACGGTGGTAGAAACGGGGCCGGCTGAAATGATCGAAGATCTAAGGAAACCGGAGCCGGTTGCGGCGCTCTGGCGCTCGGGGGTCATCGCCGGCTGGGGGCAGCTCTACAACCAGCGGTACATCAAAGGGGTCATCCTGTTCGGTCTGGAGGCGCTCACCGTCTACGGCATCATCTACTACGCCGACGCAGCCGCCTACGAGCACCGGTGCTTGCAGGAGCTGGACATTCCGGACGATGTGATGAGCCCGGGGCTGGAGGACCTCATCACCGAGCGTAACTACCACCAAGACCTCTATGAGAACTACCGGGTGAACTACGAAACACACATCTGGCTGACCACGTTGGTCGTGATCTATTCCATGCTGGACGCCTATGTGGACGCCCATCTGTGGGACTTCGAAACCGACGAGGAGCTCGCCAGGCCCGAGGAATCCAACCGGGAAGCGAGAATTTCCCTCGACGTTTCACCCTACCTCTACCCCGACTCCGAAGGCGGGTTAGGCGCGGGCGTCTCCCTATCGCTTTGGTTCTGATGTAGAGAACAGGAGGTTTCCACCCCGAATGCCCAGAGAAGAGAAAAGCTCCTACACCGCCGATGATATCCAGGTCCTTAAAGGGCTGGAGGCGGTCCGCAAGCGGCCGGCGATGTATGTCGGCTCAACCGGGGAACGCGGCCTGCACCACCTGATCTACGAGGTGGTGGACAACTCGGTGGACGAGGCCATGGCGGGCTTTTGCGACCGCATCGAGGTCACCATCCATCCCGACAACTCGGTGACCGTGGTGGACAACGGCCGCGGCATCCCCGTGGGCATCCACAAGGGGGAGAAACGTTCCGCCCTCGAGGTGGTGATGACCACCCTTCACGCCGGCGGCAAGTTCGACGCCAAGACCTACAAGGTATCCGGCGGTCTGCACGGCGTGGGAGTCTCGGTGGTCAACGCCCTCAGCGCCTGGTGCGACGTGGAGGTGAAGCTGGACGGCGAGATTCACCACCAGCGCTACGTACGTGGCAAACCAAAGGGTCCGGTGACCGTGATCGGCAAGACAAGGAAGAGGGGCACTAAAACCAGCTTCATGCCCGACCCCCAGATCTTCGAGCTAATTGATTTCTCGTTCGAGGTGCTGATCAAGAAGCTGCGGGAGCTGGCCTTCTTGAACAGGGGATTATCAATCGAGCTCTCCGACGAGCGGACCGGGCGCCGCGTCCAGTACTCCTACTCCGGTGGAATCGTCGAGTTCGTCAGGCACATCAACGCCGGTCGCTCCCCGCTCTACAACAAGATCATCTTCTTGGACGGCGAACGGGAGGAGACTGAGGACTCCGGTGTGGTCGCCGTCGAGGTCGCGATCCAGCACTCCGACGCCTACTCGGAGAACATCTTCAGCTTCGCCAACAACATCAACACCGAGGAGGGCGGCACTCACCTCTCGGGCTTCCGAGCCGCACTGACCCGGACGGCCAACGACTACGCCCGGGCCCAGGGGCTTTTAAAGAAGGACGACCCGCCGTTAGGCGGAGAGGACGTGCGGGAGGGGATGGCCGCCGTGGTGAGCGTCAAGATCGGCAACCCCCAGTTCGAAGGCCAGACCAAGACCAAGCTGGGCAACAGCGAGGTGAAGGGGATCATCGAGCAGATCGTGGGTGAGGGTTTAGCCGACTACTACGAGGAGAACCCCGAGGTTGCTCGGAAGATCGTGTCCAAGGCCACCGACGCCGCCAGGGCACGCCAAGCCGCCCGCAAGGCCCGTAACCTGGCCCGGCGTAAGAGCGCTCTTGCGGGGTGTGGGGCGCTGCCGGGCAAGCTCTCCGACTGCTCCGAGCGCGACCCAAACAAGTGCGAGCTGTACATCGTCGAGGGCCCCTCCGCCGGCGGCTCGGCCAAACAGGGACGCGACCGCAGCTATCAGGCCGTCCTCCCGCTGCGCGGCAAGATCCTCAACGTGGAGAAGGCCCGCCGGGACAAGATTCTAGCCAACAACGAGATCGCTACGATCATCACCGCCCTGGGCACCGGCATCGCCTCCGACTTCGATCCCGCCAAGCTCCGCTACAACAAGATCGTGATCATGACCGACGCCGACGTGGACGGCAGCCACATCCGCACCCTGCTGCTGACCTTCTTCTACCGCCAGCTACGGGAGTTACTGGTCAACGGCCACGTTTACATCGCCCAGCCGCCGCTCTTCAGGGTCAAAAAAGGGCGCGAGGAATTCTACATCCAGAGCGAGGCCGAGATGGACCGCCTACTCCTCGAACTGGGCTGCCGAGGAGCCAAGGCCGAGATTGACGGCCGTGAACTCGACGAGGAGGCCCTCCTCACCCTGACCAAGCTCCTGCGTCGGGTAAAGGTGTCCTTCGACCGCCTGGAGCGCCGAGGTTTGGCCGTCGAGGATCTCCTCCGCCGGGTGCGGGACGGTCAATTCCCGCGCTACTACCTCCGTGACCCCCAGACCGGGGAGATCGAGTACGCTTACACAGAAAAGGAGCTGGGAGCCCTTGAAGAGAAGGCCGAGGCCGGGGAGGAGCTCGCAGATCTTCTGGGTGAAAGGGCGGATTGGGAATCCCGCAGGCCGGAGGAGCTGGGTGAAGCCGTGGAGCTGGAAGAGCTGAAGGACGGTCTGGCGGATTACGGCATAGACTTATTATCGGAAAAGCGGCCCGGGATAACGCTCTTTCTCCGCAAGGGAGATCAACTTGAGTTGAACGAGCCTCTGGAACTCTTGGAAACACTTCGAAAAACCGGGGCCATTGAGGTGTCTATTCAACGATACAAGGGGCTCGGCGAGATGAACCCCGATCAGCTCTGGGAGACGACGATGGACCCGTCGAGCCGAACCCTTCTGCAGGTGACGGTGGAGGACGCCTTCGCCGCCGACGAGATGTTCAGCGTACTGATGGGCGACCAGGTCCCGCCGCGCCGCGAGTTCATCCGCTCCCACGCCCTCGAGGTCGCCAACCTGGACATCTGAACCCCTTCATCGAGCCGTTTCCCGGTTGCCCCAGAGAATGGCGGCCAGGATCAGCGCCATCCCCGTATAGCCGTACCAGGGGAGGCGCTCGGCAAAGAAAAGGGCCCCGCCGGCGGCGGCGATCACGGCCTCGCACACGTAGATGAGAGCCGCCCGGCCAGCACCCAACATAGGCTGCCAGCGCACCTGCCAGAAAACCACGAGCACCGTCGCCGCCAGGGAGAGGTACAAAATGGCCGAGATGGAGACCGGATCGAACGCCAGCCGAGGCTCCTCCAACAGTGGCGAGAGTAGCAGCCCTCCTGCGCCCACAACGATCATCTGCACCGTGGTCAGCGTAAACTCATGCCGGAGTTGGGAATCGGCCTGACACCCGTTTTTTTCCAGGGGCGCCCAGCGGTCAATGAAGGACAGGTGGAGGGCGAAGGTCGCGGCGCTGCCGAGGGTCAGCAGGTCACCCAGGTTCAGGGGGCCCGAAGGATCGGCGAGAAGGTACACGCCGCCCAGGGCCGCACAGGCAGCGGCCAGTCCACGAAACCGTACGCGGCGCCCGCACACCGGCCAGGCAAAAAGGGGCGTCAGCACCACGCAGGAGCGTCGTGATGAACCCCGATTTCCCCGCACCGGTGTGCACCAGGCCCAGGGTCTGCAGAGCGTATCCAGCCAGGAGCAGGACTCCAAGCAAGGCCCCTCGGCGGAGGACCTTCCCGGTGAAAAGAAAAACGCCGCCAGAGGAGGATCAATACGCAAACAACCGCCGCCAGGCTGAACCGGGCCCCGACCAAAAGCCACGCCGGTGTAGGAGTCAGAAGCAGCTTCCCGACTCCGAAGGTGGAACCGGAAGATCACGGTGGCGATACCGAGGTAGAGCTTGGCCTTCCGGGTTAGATCCCGCGAGGTGCCCGGGTCCTGGGCTGGTTACCGGGGGATTTAACCATTGGACATTTTTCATCTTCGGTACACAGAACGAGACCCCAATAGTGACCTCTCGAATCATCGCCCTTGACACCTAAACCTCATCCCCATACAATGTATAAGAATGTGTTTGTATCCGATCCGGCCGTACACGCACGTCCTCGATAAACGATCCGGGTAGGCCACGTATAGGCCTTTAGATTACCCTCATGGCAAAACGTAAACACCTCAAGCGGAAACCTTCAAGGGCGGATCACTTCAGCCTTGTCATCTGCCGTGACGGGGTACTGGGTACCTTTCACTCCGAACTGGACCGCCGGGGAATCCGGCGCTTCATCCTGATTACCTCCTTGGCGCTGGTTGTCGCGCTGGTCCTGTGCTTTTTCTACTCGGACAACCTCCGCAAGAGACTGGAGCTGTTTACCCTGGAGATAACCGACTCCGATCAGCGTGAGGAGCTGGCCTTGGCCCAGTCCGATATCGGGGAGCTGAACCAACAGCTCCTCGGAATCCGTGAGTACAACGACGTCGCCAGACTGTTCCACGCCCTGCCCCTTGTACCCGAGTCGGAGAGGGGGGGCGGTATCGGCGGCGTGGAGCTGGGGCTCACCATCGCATCCTTCCCCAAGATTCCCAACTCCCCCATGGACTCTGGCGTGCAACGTTACCTCGAACGCTCACTGCGCCTGGCCGGCTCGATCAACTACGAAAGTTCTCTCATAAACCAGACCATCGAGCGAACCCGGCGCGAGACCGACATCCGCGCCCACACCCCATCCATTAAGCCCATCGTCGGCCACATCGTCAGTTTCCTGGGCAACCGTATCCACCCCATCACCGGCCTGATCCACTTCCATCGGGGGATCGACATCCTGGCGCCCCGGGGGACACCGATCTTCGCACCCGCCGACGGCGTGGTGACCTACGCCGGAACCCGCGGCGGCTACGGTATCACCTGCTTCGTTAATCACGGTTACGGCTACCAGACCCGCTACGGTCACTGCTCCAAGCTCCACGTCAAGGTCGGCGACGAGGTCAAGCGGGGTCAGATCATCGCCGAGGTCGGCTCCACCGGCATGTCCACCGGCTCCCATCTTCATTATGAGGTCCTGGTGGATGGCAGTGTCACCGACCCCATGGCCTATATCTTCCCCGACTACGAGTTCGACTAGGGGAACCGGCCACTTGTAGATAGGTACCTGAAATTCAGAGATGGAAATTTCTCGCCATTATGTATCAACTTTTACTCAATTGGACTGAAGAATGAAGGACATAGGCGAAGCTGTCAACCGGCGATATCTGCTGGTCGTCTTTCTTCTTGCACTGGCCGCCGCCTCTCTGCTCCGAATACCGGCACTAACAAGCTCGCTGCGAACCGACTCATTATCCCACTATATTGATTTTACCCAGAAGGGACGAACACCGGCTGACGCCTTTACCAGCAATTATACCGATCATCCTTCCTACTACCGTCCCCTTTTCGAGTCGTTTTATTGGGCTCAGGCGACCATCGAGGCGAATCCACTCTTAATGCGGATCCTCAGCGCTCTACTTCTAGCGTTGGGAGCGCTGTTTGTAGCGATTCTGACAAAACACCTAACCGGTAAAAGAAGACTCGGCCTCTACGCCGGGTTGTTTTATGCGCTTCACCCGCTCATCGGCTTTCTGGTCCTCAGACCAATAAATCAGGTTAACATCCTGGCCGTCAATCTTATGATGGCCTCGGTGTTATTATTTTTATTTGCCCATCGCGCCACAGGAAAAACGAAACGCTATCTGGCGGGAACGACTTCACTTATTGCTGCTTTCGGAGCGCTACTTTGTAAGGAGGTGGCCTTACCGCTGCCGGCCGTTATCTTTCTGGTGGCTTGTCGGGAGAATCTTGTCAAGGAGCACTCATGGAGCAAGGCAATTAAAAATGCCTTTTTAATGACGATTCCCTTTATTTTGGTATTGGGCGGTTATCTTCTACTCCGAATCCAAGCGCTGGGCGGTTTAAAGTTTGTAGGCGAGCAGGGGGGCACGGGGTTAATATCTATAGTTCAATTTGGAATTGGTCTAGTCTGGCCTCCTGGGTTTGAACACCTCCTCGGATCTCGGTTAAGCGGAGCACTGGAGGGATTGGTTTTCGTTCTCCCAGCATTCGTGTGTCTCGGTATCGCCGTCCTTTCAAAACCTTGGCATCAGTGGAAGGACAAAGAAAACGCCCGTATCCGGAAAATGTTAACCCACCCGCCCGTCATAGCAGTTCTGGTTTGTCTGCCATTTTTAGTTCCGCTTTACGGCCGTTTCAGCGACCTTGATACAAGTGTTTTCCTTCCCTCCATGTCTATACTTGTTGCGTGGGCCGTTAATTGGTTCCTTGGTAAACGCAGGCGGTTGGCCGTCGGAATCACATTTATCGCCCTTCTCTACTATGCCGTTGTTGGCGTAATGGAAAGTTTACTCTGGGCGCGAACGGCTCGTACAAATGATCGGATAACCTATGCAATGGAGAAAGAGCTACCGCTCATCATCGAGGCGGGTGGTTTCATCAACCTGGCTCCCCCGAGTCACTACCAAGATCGTAACCCGTTAACGCGCTTGAATCCCATGGGTGTAACCTTTTCCCTGGCCGACCACCTGCAAACCAAAACCCTTGAAGAAATAATATGCGTCGATGCGGCACGTTGGCAGAAAGCCGATCCCGATGCCACCGCAAGCAGTATTGACGTAGTTGATGGTAAAATTATCCTCACTATATCGGAGGGAAACCTCGCTCCGGCACCAGAAGGTACGAACAGTGCAGGGGTTCCACTAGATGTTGATATTACTGATAAAGATAAAACATTATTATTAAACCATCCTCCCCTGCCAACCTTCGGATTGCAAGATGGGGATCAAATCTGTGTTTTTTGGTGTAAGGACGAAATTTAATTGATATTACGTATATTGCTACGAATCTAATCCCACCAAAGCTGCTAGGAGCACTTCAATCGAGACGACCCTTATCCAAGGGGGTAAATATGCGAACCGACTACGAGTTCGCTCGGGAACCAACCGTGTACCCCAAAATACGAACCAGATAAACCGCCTCACGGCGGTTCCTCTTTTAATGTTGGGGCATAGACAAACAACCACTAACGGACGGTTGTCTTTAAACATCCAGAAAGCGGCTACTCGGCGGGGGGCTGCCAGAAGGACTTCCGGCCCAGCAGGTCGTGGAGGTGAACCAGCCCCAGGGGCCGCCGCTCCCCGTCAACGACGATCAGGGCGGTGATGTTGTGGGTCTCCATAATGGCCACGGCCCTCTCGGCGCTCTCACCGGGGGCTATCGTTTTGGGATCACGGGTCATCATCCCGTCGGCGGTCAGGCTCCCGGAATCACATTTCCCAGCCAGGCAGCGCATCACGTCGCCGTTGGAGATGACGCCGACCAGCCTCCCCTCGCTGGAAACCACGGCGGTGACCCCCTGCCGTTTGTCGGCCAGCTCGGCGATGATACCCTCGAAGTCCGCGTCGGCTCCCACGCTGGGAAAACGTCCGCCGCTGATAAGGACATCGTCCACGGTGAGCTTCAACAGGCGATCGCCGAGAAGGCCGCCCGGGTGAAAGCGGGCGAAGTCGTCGGCCTTGAACTGGCGCAGATCCATCAACGCCACGGCCAGAGCATCACCCAGGGCCAGCGCCGCCGTGCTGCTGGAGGTGGGCGTCAGGTTCAACGGACACGCCTCACGCTCCACCCCGGCGTCGAGGGCCACCTCGGCCTTACGGGCCAGGGGCGAGTCGGGATCGCCGACCAGGGCCACCAGCCGGGCGCCCAGCCTCTTCAGGTTGGGGATGATGGCGAGAAGCTCCTGGGTCCGGCCCGAGTTGGAGATCACTAAAACCACGTCACCCGGAGTGACCATCCCCAGGTCCCCGTGGGCCGCCTCGCCGGGGTGGAGGAAGAAGGCCGGCGTCCCGGTCGAGGATAACGTAGCGGCGATCTTGTTGGCCACGTGGCCGCTCTTGCCGATTCCGGCGACGATCACCCGCCCACGGCAATCGTGGAGCAGGCGCACCGCCGCGGCGAAGCGCTCGTCCAGGCGCTCGGCCACCCGCGCCAGCGCCTCCCCCTCGATGGAGAGAACCTCCCTGCCCTTCGCAGTGATTTCTGAGTCCGATTTCATCGTTCTTACGGCAGTTGCCCTCCGCACCA